>JAZKZQ010000211.1:0-10230 GCA_045612745.1 Cellulosilyticum sp.
CGCAGAGACTGGGATTCGAACCCAGGGAGGTGTTACCCTCGCCGGTTTTCAAGACCGGTGCCTTAAACCAACTCGACCATCTCTGCATATTTTATATATTTAGTCAACCGACTTCATACATCTTACACCATTCAAGCTTTATTGTCAATAACTTTTTCACTTTAATTTCTATTTAAGTTTTTTGTTATTGTCTCGCTCGCTAGTGCTTAATTAATATATCATGCTGTTTGTCATACGTCAACACTTTTTTATATTTTATTTTAAAAATGTTTTTATGCCTTGTTTTTATTATCTATTATGTACCCTTACTCTTCTATTTTTCTCCTTAAGACTACTACTAATTAATACCTACTAGCTAGTAGTAGTCCACTCATTAGTAAGGGGCATTATTTTGCTTACTTTAGTAATTCCTTCTTTTTGTTATAGTACTATTCTATACTAGCTTCTAAAATTGCTTTTCCTATAACTAAATCTTCTTTAGTAGTTATTTTAATATTTGTATAATCTCCTTCTACTATGTGTACAGCTTTTCCATAAGCTTCTACTAACATGCTATCATCCGTTACTGCCAAATTAGTCTCTTTTGCAAACTTATATGCAGATATTAATATTTCTTTATCAAAGCATTGAGGTGTCTGTATACTCCATAGTGTTTCTCGTTTTGGTGTATGCTCTATAATTTTTGAAGTATTGTTAACGACTTTAATTGTATCTTTGACTGGAACTGCTACTACACATGCCTTATTTTGTTTTACTTCACTTAGTGCCTTATTAATAATCTCTTCTTTAATAAACGGTCTTGCACCATCATGAATCATAACATACCTACATGCATCATCTGTATTTATAAGCCCATTATAAACCGAATCCTGACGTTCCTTCCCTCCGGCTACAACTTGTTTTACCTTATTATAACCATACTTTTCTATAATACTCACCTTAGTATCTTGTATTTCCTCTGCACCAACAACTACTATAATTTCATCTATACACTGGCAATTATTAAACTTTTCTATAGTATGTGCAAGTACTTCTTTTTCACCTAACAAAATATATTGTTTCTTTATAGACATTCCCATACGTTTCCCACTACCACCTGCTACTATGATTGCTGATACTTTCTCCATATTATAACTCCTTATGAAAATATTATTGTATAGTATACTTCTATCATTATTACTTTATCATTAGTTTTCTCTTTTGGCATCCTATTTATCAATCTCCCTTGGTAGTCTTTATTTTTTGATCTGATTTATAAGATTTATTTCTAGTAATTTATTTTTAACTTAAAGTTTAATAAAAAATTATTGTTAACTCATAAGCTTATAGATATAATAATGAACTATATAATTTTGACATCAAAGGAGTATACATCATGTCGACGAAAAACAAATATGGTCTTGTAACATGTATCGCTATGATTATTGGCGTTGTTATTGGATCAGGTATTTTCTTTAAGAGTGATAACATTCTTATTGCTACAAACGGAAATATTCTGCTTGGCGCATTAGCTTTCTGTATTGCTGCTATTAGTATTATCTTTGGTAGTTTAACTATTGCAGAACTTGCTGCTAGAAATGATAAACCAGGTGGTATTATTAGTTATGCCGAAGATGCTTATAATGGTGGTATTGGTTGTGCTTTTGGTTGGTTCCAAACTTTCCTTTACTATCCTACACTTATTGCCGTTGTATGTTATGTAGTAGGTGTTTATACAGAAATCTTATTTGGTATTGAGGGACAATTGGAAACTCAAATTTTAATTGGCATTGTAGTATGTATGATTGTATTTACAATAAATGCATTTGCATCAAAACTTGCTGGTTTATTGCAAACAACTGCTACTATTATTAAACTCATTCCACTAATTTTAATTGGTGTAGCAGGTCTTATCTGGGGAAATCCTAGTGAAACACTTCACGTTACATCTAGTGAAATCCAAAGTGGCACTTGGCTTGCTGCACTTGTTCCTATAGTTTTTGCCTTTGATGGCTGGATTGTTGCCACATCTATTTCTCACGAAGTTAAGAATTCTAAAAGAAATGTGCCTTTAGCATTAATCTGTGCACCTTTATTCATCCTTATTATCTACTTACTTTACTTTGTAGGTATTTGTACATATTTAGGCCCTGAAACAATTATGGCAAGTGGTGATGCCCATGTAGACATTGCTGCTAATCAATTATTTGGGGCATGGGGTGCTAAAGCTATTTTAGTATTCGTTATTATTTCTGTATTAGGTACTGCTAATGGTTTAACAATGGGACTTTGTCAATTACCTTACTCTTTAGGACTAAGAGATATGTTCCCTTATTCAGAAAAGGTTTCAAAAATCCATGAGAAATTTGATTTCCCTATTATTTCTACGGCTGTAGGATTTGTTATTACTTTGTGTTGGATTGCACTTCATTATATTACTCAAAAATTCAACCTGTTACCTAACTCAGATATCTCAGAAATCTCTATTACATTAAACTATGTAGCATTTATATTACTTTATGTACAAGTACTTCGTTTTGGTATTAAGCGTGAGATTAAAAGTGTTTGGAAAGGTATTATCAATCCTGTCTTAGCTATTATTGGATCTTTAATCATCCTCTATGTAGGAATGCAAAATCCTTTATTTATATTATATGCCTTAATCTGTGGTGTTTTATTAGTCACAGCTTATGTGTTCTGGTTTAAGAGACAACCTAAAAATTCATAATCTATGAAATGCTTTAAAGTCATTTCTACATAGTAAAGAGCCTATAAAACTTACTCTAGTTTTATAGGCTCTTTAAGTCTATTTTATAATGTTATTGATTAACTTTTTTATTATTAATCCAGATTATAAGTAACTGAAAAAATACTACAGCTAAGACAATACCGGCTGCATCAGCTAACCAGTCAATAAAATCGCATGATCTACCTTCTATAAAATGCTGCATAACCTCTGTTAATGCTGCATATAGAGCTATTGTTCCCATTGCATATACGGCATTAGGTTTATGTTTATGTTCGTAATAATATTCACTATATAAACATAGCGTCAAAAATCCAAACATTCCACAATGCACTATCTTATCTATTCCAGGAATCCCTACAGAAGGTATGTCACTGGCTGGCATAAGAATAGCACCCATTATAAGTACCACTGCTACTATTGTAAATTTATAATGCCATACAATATTTTTTATACCTTGCATACTGCCCCCCTTACTACGCCATATGGCTACATATGTCTCTTAAAGCTTTCTCTTTCAAATTTATACGCTCACTAACTTGTCTTTCTCTCATTAATTCGGGCAAAAACCATGCGTCCAGCTGATGTTTGTAAAACTGTACTTACAATAATACTTACAGTTTTACCTACATGTTTCTTACCATCCTCTATAACAATCATTGTTCCATCATTAAGATAAGCTAAACCTTGCTCTCGTTCCTTACCTTCTTTTACAACCTGCACATCCATTTCTTCATTTGGTAGCACTACTTGTTTGATGGCATTAGCTAAATCATTAATGTTCAAAACTGGTACCTTTTGAAATTTTGCAACCTTATTTAAATTAAAATCATTAGTCACAACTTTTCCCTGTATTTGTTTTGCTAATCTTAAAAGCTTACTATCCACTTCTTCTAGATCATTATAGTCAATATCAACAACTTCTACAGTAGCTACTTTTGAGTTCCTAATTTCATTTAAAAGATCTAAGCCACGTCTTCCTCTATTTCTTTTGAGTGCGTCTGAAGAATCAGCTATATGACGTAATTCATCCAAGACAAATGATGGAATAACAATCTTACCTTCAATAAATCCTGTACTTATAATATCTAATATTCTGCCATCTATAATAACACTGGTATCTAATATTTTAGGATGGTTAACGTGCATTAAAGTTTCACCTTTTTTACTAAGCCAACCTTTAATCTCTCCTTTTTTCAGATGTACTAAATATACACCAAAGCAACCTAGCCCTATATAGATAAGCAGAATAAATATTTGACTTATTTTATTATTGCCTGTTATCTTAAAAGCTGTACTTGAAAGATAAGCTACATAAAGTCCTATTCCTAGCCCTATAATATATATTAAAATCTCTTGCATAGGGTATTTTTTAATAACTTTTTCTAATTGTTCAGCAATCTTTCTTGCTATAGGAATACTTATAGTAAAAAATATAGTTGTAAAAGTTATTATAAATAAGACTAGTTCTTTATTCATATATAAGGTATCAAATCTTCCCTCAATAAACTGTGGTATAAGGCCAATTACTTCTAGCTCAGCAACACCCAATGCAATCAGTACAGCTATTACTCCTGAAATAAGAATTCTAAGAACTTGTTTCATTGCCCGCCCCTCTTCTTCAGTTATTTCTTACCAAGTGGTAAATTAGGCACTGCATTTAAGCTCATATCCGCTCTTGCTCCCTTTAGATATTCATAATATGCAGCACAACCTATCATTGCAGCATTATCTGTACAAAGCTTTAGGCTTGGATAGTATAATTTTTTACCCTCTTTTTCACATGCTGCTGTCATTGCCTCACGAAGCCCCTGATTAGCTGCTACCCCACCTGCTAAAGCAATCTTAGAAATATTTTTCTCTTTAGCAAATTGTATCGCTTTTTCTACAAGTACATCTGTCACACTTGCTTGGAAAGAAGCTGCAAGGTCTGCTGCATTAATTTCTTCACCTTTCATCTTTGCACCATTAACATAGTTTAATACGGCTGATTTTAATCCACTGAAGCTAAAATCATAGCTACCATCTTGCATAGCTCTTGGGAACTTAATGGCATCTTTATTTCCTTCCTTAGCAAGTTTATCAATTTTAGGACCACCTGGATAAGTAAGACCAATTGCTCTTGCTACTTTATCATAAGCTTCACCTGCTGCATCATCTCTTGTACGTCCAATAATTTCATAATTTGTATAGTCTTCTACATATACCAGATGAGTATGTCCACCTGATACAACTAAACATAAAAATGGTGGTTCTAAATCTAAGTGCTCAATATAATTAGCGGCAATATGCCCTTCTATATGATGTACACCTACAAGTGGTTTATTTTTTGCAAAAGCAATAGCTTTAGCTGCTACTACACCTACAAGTAGTGCCCCTACTAAACCTGGACCATAAGTTACACCTACCACGTCAATATCGTCTAATGTAAGGTTAGCTGATGTTAAGGCATCTTCTATTACTAAATTAATTTTTTCTACATGCATTCTAGAGGCAATCTCCGGTACAACCCCACCATATAATTCGTGTAATGGAATTTGTGTTGAAATACTATTAGCAAGTACCTCCCTTCCATTTCTTACAACTGCTACTGATGTCTCGTCACAAGATGTTTCAATAGCGAGTATTGTTACGTCTTTCATCTTTTGTTCCTCCACTGATATCTATTTATTTTTCATTTACCCAACTGTTTATTTTCCACTTGCCATCTTCTTTTACCAAGCTGTAAGTTCTTGTGATATCACCTTGATTAGTGCTATGTTTTACTTCAACTTGTGCATCTGTATCACTGATTTGACCATTTTTTTCAACTTTAACAACTGCTTCAATTTCACTCTCAAGTACTACAAGTGGCTTTTCTGTATCTGCTAAACGTTCTGCTGTAAATTTTGCTACTTGTTGCTCTTTGGGATTAAGCTCCATAAGCTCTTTTGAATATAATAAATTTAAATCTGTAATATAATCCTCTATATATGCATCTTTCATACTCGTACAGTATGCATATCCCATCATTTCATTATAAATTTGTATGACTTCTTTTGGTGTAGATGGATATTCTTCTTCTATTTTTGTTTTAAGCTCTTCAAACTTTTTGTCAACTTTTATTGCATTTAAAACTACATCATTCTTTGCAACTGGCCTTGACTTAGCATAAAAAAAGTATGCCACACACATCACTATCATAAATATTATAATCCCAAATTTTTTCATACACACCCTCCTCTAAAAATTAGTGCTTATTACCTTGCCCCTAATATTCTTCTACTACTATCTTAGTATTTTTTTACTGTAGTATGTCTATTAATTTTCTTTAAAGTCTATAGTTGTTGTCATACGATCATATCCTGCAACAGTATTTTGGAAAATTTCCTTAGCACTTGTTGCATCAATATAAGCATTTGGTACTGCTGGACTAAAATGTGTAAGCCATAATTCACCTACATTAGCACTTTTAGCAAGTGTTGCAGCTTCTGAAGCTAACATGTGTTTATGTTTCTTTACTTGATCTAAGTAACTGTCGTCAGTATACATACCTTCACAAATGAATAAATCTGAATCCATAATTAATTCTCTTAATGATTCTGTTGGTCTACAATCTGTAGCATAT
Organism: Cellulosilyticum sp.; assembly: GCA_045612745.1. Taxonomy (GTDB): domain Bacteria; phylum Bacillota; class Clostridia; order Lachnospirales; family Cellulosilyticaceae; genus Cellulosilyticum. The sequence continues at coordinate 6,333 of JAZKZQ010000211.1, forward strand.
GCTACTTTAATACCTTTTCGAGATGCCCCTAAAACCATATCTGGTGTATATGTTTTACCCTCTAAGCTTACAGTATTACCTTGCTGAAGCTGTTTCCATATCTTTTGAGGTACATTATTCGCTCTAGCCTTATCTACAATAAATTTAGGCATTCTAAGATTTTCAATAGTATATGCAAAGCATTTTACATTATGGGGTACTGGCTGTGCTGTAATATGAAATTCTCCTATTTGTAAAGTTTGCTTTTCATATGGTAATTCAATTAAATTTAGATCAAAAGCAATATCACGACTTACAACAGTTAAGCCTTCTACTACTTTACGAAGACCTGGAGGTCCGATAATGGTAAGCGGCTCTGTTCTACCTGTATTATTAATAGTAAGAAGTAACCCTGGAAGTCCTGTTACATGGTCACCATGATAGTGTGTAAAACAGATAACATCTAATGTTTTATACCCCCATCCTAACATTCTCATTGTTACTTGTGTGCCCTCACCACAATCTATTAAAAGCTTTCTGCCATTATATCTTGCCATCATCGCTGTCAAGTAACGGTCTGGTAGCGGTAACATACCGCCTGTTCCGAGTAAACAAATGTCTAACATATTTTTATAATTCCTTTCTTTTAACTACTAGTATTATATCCTTTTATATGAATTGTTACAATCAAATAAGCTAACTGTCTCTCTTAAATCGTTCACTAAAAATATATCTATTGGTAATTGTCTCACATTGACATTCATTTTCAACACCATTATACTTATATTTAATAATGTTTATCATTATTAAATATAAGTATAATCAATTCGTATACTATATCGTTTTATTTTATAATCGATTTTTTATTATTCTTATTTATAAAGAAGGGGGATTTAATATGACACGTACACTTTGTGATTTACCTTTAGGAGATTTAGGGACTATTTCACATATCACAGCACCACCTGCTATAAAAAAACGCTTGATGGATATGGGGTTCATTAATGGTAGCAAAATTTCAGTACAAAAGGTTGCACCAATGGGTAATCCACTCCAAGTATCTTTAAAAGGCTATAGCTTATGTATTCGTAAGGAAGATGCGCAATATATTTCACTAATTTAATAGGAGGCTTTTATGAAGAAACAAATTACTGCTGCTTTAGCTGGTAATCCTAATATCGGTAAAACCACATTGTTAAATGCTTTGACAGGTGCACGTTATACAGTAGGAAACTGGTCTGGTGTAACTGTAGAGAAGAAAGAAGCAGCTTTTACTTATAAAAATACCAATATTAACCTAGTAGATTTACCTGGAACTTATAGTTTATCTGCACTGTCCCTAGATGAAAGCATTGCAAGAGATTATATTGTTAAAGAAAATCCAGATGTAATTCTAAACTTAGTAGATGCTTCAAACCTAGAGCGTAATCTTTATTTAACACTACAACTTCTAGAACTTGGTAAACCAGTAGTTATGATCCTTAATATGATGGATGTTGCTGAGTCTCAAGGTACACATATCAATTTAAATAAGCTCTCTCACTTATTAGACATTCCTATTATTCCCATTATAGCTGCTAAAAAAACAGGTTTAGATGATTTATTAAAAACTATTACAAATGAACAAGTGCTTAATAAGATTTCTAATTATACAGTAACCTATGAAGCTGATGTTACAGCAGAAATAAATAAAATCATTTCTCTTATCAATACAAAACAATTAACAGTTCCTAGTCACTGGCTTGCTTTAAAATTATTAGAATGTGATACAACTGCTCTAAACTATGTTTCTGAACCTGAACAGTTGATACTTAAGCAGTACATAGATATAACTGATTTCTCTTCTATTAATGAAAGCATTATCCATACTAAGTATGCCCATATTTCAAATATTATTAAGGAAACTGTTACAACTCAAATTACTACTAAAACATCTTGGACAGACAAAATTGATAAATATGCTACGCATCGTATTTGGGGCTTTCCAATTTTTATTGCAGTGATGTGTGCTGTATTTATCTTTACCTTTAATTTAGTCGGTACACCACTTACCGATTTATTTGATAGTGTCTTTAGTTATATACTAAATGTTTGTAATAATGGACTAATTGCTTTAGGTGTATCTGACTTAGTTCGTGCACTTGTTGTAGAAGGTGCTTTAAATGGTGTATTTGGTGTTCTTACCTTCTTACCTAATATTGCAGCTTTATTTATTGCTTTAACAATCCTTGAAGATACAGGCTATATGGCAAGGGTTGCTTTTATTATGGACGAGCTTATGAAGAAATTAGGTTTAAATGGAAAAGCTATCATTCCTATGCTTTTAGGCTTTGGTTGCAATGTACCTGCTATTATGGGAACACGTACAATTGAGGATGAAAAGGATCGTTTAACTTCTATTCTAATTAATCCATTCTTCTCCTGTAGTGCAAGGCTTCCTATATATACATTATTTGCTTCCGCCTTTTTCCCTGGTAAAGAAGGACTTGTGGTAGCTTCACTGTACTTCTTAGGCATCATTGTAGCCCTTGTGATTGCTTTTATTTTCAAAAAGACAATCTTTAAATCAGATAGTATGCCATTTATTATGGAACTTCCTAAATATCACTTGCCAAATTTCAAAAATACAGCACTTCAAGTATGGGAAAAAATACGTGGTTTCCTCATTAAAGCAGGAACAACTATCTTCGTAGCCTCTGTATTTTTATGGTTCATTCTAAACTTTAACTTTAATGGTCCTACTGATATGGCAGATAGTTTAGGAGCTTCTATAGGGCATTTTATTGCACCACTTTTTGCCCCTCTTGGTTTTGGTAACTGGCAGGCAGCACTTTCTCTTATAGCGGGTATAGTTGGTAAGGAAATTGTGGTTTCAAATATGGCTATTGTTTATGGTCTCGGCGAAGTAGCAACTGCAACAAACTTCCATCAAGCACTTGCAGGGTCATTTACACCTCTTAGTGCTTATGTATTCTTAGTCTTTACACTTCTTTACATTCCTTGTGTAGGAACACTTGGTGCTATTAAAAGAGAAACAAATAGTCTAAAATGGGTCACCTTCGCTGTAGTCTTTCAGTTACTCGTAGCTTGGATTGTGTCATTTCTAGTAATGTGTGTAGGACAATTATTTATTTAAAAAAATATATAAACATAAATCTTTATTTCTAAAAGGGGGAGAGTAAAATAACGTCATTATTTTGCCCTCCCCCTTTTCATACTTTTTTAAGTATAGTGCTGACTTATTTAAAGTATGCCATATAAAAAATAAGGCGCTGCATCTTTATGCAACACCCACCTATCCTTTTATAATTCACCTATTGCCGCTTCCTTATATGCTGCCCTTAGTATTTCTATTTCTTCTTCTGTATATACATGAATATCTTCTACAAGATATTCTTCTACAGGAATGTGAAAACTAGAAACCCACTTATCATAACACTGCTCACATACATTAAAAATTTGCTTTGTTAAATCCTTGGAAGAAAAGTATCCCCAACTTTTCTCGATATGCAAATAATCCATTGGCACGTTTTTTAATGCTGTCTTCATAATTGCTTTTCCACAGCAGTTGCAATAGATTTCCCTCTCTGAATGATTATTAAGTCTCTTTATATCATTCAACGACCGCACCCCCCTAAGTATATTAACACATTACATTTCTTTATTTAGCCTTTTACAACCCTTTTCCAAAGCCATAAAGGGGTAAGCCTTACTTCTATTATAAAGCTTTATCCCTTATAAGTACATTGGTAAATTTTATTTATTATTACTCATTTTAGCTCTTTTAGTTTGTCCACTTGTCAATCTTACACTATTTATATTCAAAATAGCCCCTTTTAATGCTTCTTATATCTTGAGATTTCTTAAACTGATTTATAGGCTAATCCTTTCTTTAACACATATCTATTTTTAATAATGA
>JAZKZQ010000212.1:0-6395 GCA_045612745.1 Cellulosilyticum sp.
ACTGTCATTATTACTATTATTATCATTATCTGGTTTATTATTATTTTCAGGTGCACTTGGCTGATAATCTTCCTCTGTATAAATCACATCTACTTGATTATAGCTTTTTGTAATATAGCCTTTTTCAATCGTTTTAATTGAAATGCTATTTTCATCTAAAGTGAGTTTCCCACCAGTTTGTAAGCTAAAGCTCATAGCTGCAAGCTTGCCATCTCCTACTGTAATTGGTGTCTCTTTATCTTCTGAGACAATGTAGAAGCTTAACTTTTCTTTGCCATTATCTTGGGTTAAAAGCTTGTAAGTGGTATAGCTGTTTGCTACTTTTGAGTCTTGTTGTAGCACACCTTGAATATCATCTGCCACAAGGCTTACTTCTAGGGCAATTACTTCGTCTCCTAAGTTGTTCATACCAAGGTCTACATTCACCTTATGACTACCAACTTGCTGATGATGAAAAGTAACTTGTGGTGTGGTACCTTGAGCTGTACTAGCTTGTACTAAATTTGCACAAGCTAGTATACTCATAACTGCCACCCCTCCCATACATTTATTTTTAATTTTTCTCATTTTAAATCTCCGTCTATGCTGTCAGTTTCTTTTACTCTAATCTTTGTAACTAACGTTACTATTTTTAGAGCTTTTATTTTTGTACTTTGTCTCTAGATTTACTCTTGCACAAGTTCAATGATTGGCATATCTTCTACAGCTGGTACAAGCTGCCATTTTGTGTCACTTACAAGTCTGCCACCTGCTACGCTTGTGGCATCATCTGTTCTAAACATATTGGCTTTAATTTTTGCTGGAAGTGTTTGTGATTTTGGTACGAAAATCCAAATACCATTGCCTACTTTTGAAACTTCTTCATCTTCTGGAAGTTCTGCAAGCATATATAGTTCTCCCTCTACTGCTTGTACACTTGTAGCATTGTTATAGCCCGGTCTTTCTGAAGCATCAAAATCTTTTTCATTCACATACTCCGCTGATAAAACAATTTTGCTATAAACTGGGTGACCACGATATGTTCCCATAACTACTAATGTACCTTCTTTAATGATGCCACTACCAAAGTCATAGTCACTGCCAAGGAAACCGATGGCATCTTCTGTGAAGTACACTGCATCTCCTGGATATGTTAGGACGTCAATTTGTGCATCCGTTAAATCACCAATTGCTTCTCCTTTTATACGAATATACATGGCATCATAGGTCCAGATACGGTCATCTTCCTCTCCCATACCTGGTTTATTAAAGTAAATTAGTGTGGTGCCATCTTTGAGCTGACTTTGTTTTGCCTTAGCCCACTCATTACCATCTTTACTGATTTCTACTGTATAGTCTGTGCCTACACCTGTGGTTACATCTGAGAACTTAAGCCCTACTACCTCTGGTGCTGCTGGTAATACAATTTGTAAACCTGAAGCTGTTGTACGGTCAATGGTGTACGCTGACTTATCCATTGTCCCTTCTGCTCCAATATATACCTCATCTGCATAAGCTTCCTCTGTTGTGTTTAATAATTTGTCATATGCTACAACACTATAGGTGTGTGTGATATTGTTTGCAGAGATTTCATCGACATATGTATCCTCTGTAGTGAAGGCAATACGTTCGCCATCTCTGTAGATTTCATAGCCTAAAAGGTCATTTTTAGCCATATCACTGCTGAGTGTAAGTGTCACCACTTTATCATTTGCCCCTTGTGCCTCATTTGCATCCTCGCCTTGTCCTACTGTGGCTGTAATCTCCACTGTACTACCTTCAGCCATACCTTGTCCGCCATCTAAACGGTAACGCATTGCTTCATCATTTAAGTAGTAAAGAGCACGGGTTTCTTTTGCATACTTACTTGTGTAAGCATATGTTGCCTCTGAAATATGTAAGCCCCATCTTTCAAAGAATGGTGTTAAATCCTTTTGTGCTGCATCACTTGCTAAACGTACAAAGTAATTTTGTACATCTAATCCTTCTAACTGCGCTTCTCTTGATAAGCGGTGAAGTGTTGGATAGAAATCATCCTCACTAATTGCTGTATTACTCTCATCATATGCTAGGTGAAGCTGCCAGAACATCCCTAGTGTTACAAATACATTGCTTGCCAAACCAGTATTTTTTGAAACTACTTTTTTATAAATGTCTGTATAAACATCTGAAGTTTCAAGTCTTGACTCACCACCATTAATGGTTTGTGCAAAGATTGAGAAGATATTATTGGTGACTTCAGCTATGGCAAATTTACCATCATTAATAATGTGACCAATCTCATGATTGATTCCCCAACCAAAGTAACCTGTGGCTGCATCACGTGTGCCTTGGACTAAACCTGCACCAGAACCATACTGTATACCAATGTGGTCTCCTGCCGCATACATAAATACCCCATTATTCATAGGCATATAACGTACATTGATACGTGATGCTGGATAACGGTGTCTTACATCTGTAGCATCTTCTGTTAAACCTAAAATGCCATAATGTAATTTCATATTTTCATCCCATGTCATCAGTGCTTCATATAAACGGTCTACTTGTGCTGCTAGATTTCCTTCAATGCCCCCTGTAAGCCCTCTATAAACTTCTTCTGCTGGTAATGAAAGTAGGACTTTATCTGTACCAATCTCTGTAACATTGGCTGGATTCTTTGCTTTATTATTTAAATTTAAAGTTTCCATATAAGCTGTAAGCTCTGTAATATAAGCCTTTGCAGCTGCTCTTACTACCGCTTCATCTTCTAAGCTTGTAAGCTCTAAAGTTGGTATCTTCTTAGCCTTTACAATGCGTACTGTTGTCGTATCTTGCTCAGCCCCTGTATAAGTTAAGTACAGTGGCCCACCTTTTTCTGCATTATAATGAATAAGCTGAGGTACTTGAATGACATTTCTACCTTGTTGTAAGCTGATTGGCTGAGACCATGTCCCATCACCATAAAATTGTGATACCACAAGCTCTGGCATAGTACCACCTACTGGTGCATCTACATAAACTAAAATTTCATCATTTGCATATGCCATAACGCCTGCTGCTTGAAGGGCACTTAAACCACCTGCGGCAAAGTTTTGATTTGCTGCACTACTTCTTTGTCTTGTTTGAACTACTTCAACTATTTCACCTAAATGAGCTGGTGTACCTTGTGTTAAAATTTCTTTAGCACTTATTAATTCTTCTCTTAAAATCGCCTTATCCACCCAAAGTACTGCACCTTCAAGGGCATCTAACTCAGCAATTAAGTTGTCAATATCTGCAGTTGTGATTCCTTCTTTTACCGCTGTATATGTGCCATTAGCAAAGATATTGTCAATACGCTCAATCATATCTTGGTATTCATAGAACATGACTTCTGAGATACTTGTGTTTCCTGCACCATCCCACTCAAATAGTTCTATTTCAATCTTAATAGCCTTTGTTTTTTCAAATGGTAAAATGAGAAGTCCATCTTTTCCGATGCTTGGAATCTGCCTACGTGTCACAAGTGTTTTTGGTGTGCTATCTAAAGTTTCCCATACCTTGATACTATAATAATGTGGATAATGCCAGTATTTACGTGTTCCCTCATAGCGATCTAAATCACTATCAAGTCTTGGTACAACTGCCACATAATCCATTTCATAAGCCTTATCAAATGTGGCTCTTACACCTCTTGCTTGTTGATAAGTTCTTGCTGTCCAGTGTGTTGTAAAGTCTTCATCAATCACATTGGTAATATTAAAGCCTTCTGGATAGAATTTAGTATCTACATTATTTTTATTTAAAAGTTCAATATCTATAATATGACTATTCTCAATACGTCCCACAGTTGGCACTTCTGGCACAATAATCTCTTCTGCGACTGGTGTTGCCTTTACAACAGCAGATGGGCTACTTTCACCCGCACTATTGGTAGCTGTTGCATAAACCATATACTCTACATCATTTTCTAGATTTTTCAGCATCATACCTGATTTAATGTTTTCTACCTTTATATATTCACGGTCTGTTGTCTTTTTGTAGTACAGATTTGCACCAATGGCATCATCACCTAATCTAAAGCTTACTTTAAGTGCCTTGTCAAAGCTACCTACATTCATCTCTCTAGGTGCTGATGGCTTCTGCTGCGGCTCTGGTGTTAATGTAATTTCATTCGAAATAGGCCCCACCCAATCATTGTTTACTGCTTGTACTGCAAAGTAATATGGGGTAAAGTTTTCAAGTCCTTTAATTTCAATATTATTTGTATTTGTATAATGTGTTTCATCATACACACCAGATGCTGTCCCATAATGTACCTTGTAACCTGTCACATTAGAGGTTTGATTCCAGCTTAGTGTCACACCTTCATTTTGGGGCTTACCTGTGAAACCTTTGATAATACCTAATTCTTGATTAATGGCATTATCAACTACATCTTCTAAAAATTCAATTTTAGAAATAGCAGCAAGTAGCCCATTTTCCTTGCTCGTTTCAGTCACTTCAATGGTTAACTTTTGAATTGGTACTTGCTTACCTAGATTAATCTTAACTACTTTATTGGCACTTCTACTACGTAGATTCCCTGTACCTACTGCATAAGTTTCTACAGAAGTAAAAGCTTGTCTAACTGTTTCACCCTTTTCATCTTCATACACCACATAGCCAGCTGTAGGGGCACTATTTGCTGGTGCTGTAATGGTAATCTCTGAAACATTCATTTTTTCTTTAAAACTTACTGGAATCTTAACAGGCGCTTCTGCTGTAATTGGCACATGATTATAAAGCTCTACTGTAGTGGTCTCATCACCATCAAATAAGCTATGAATATCACCAGCTACAGTTACAGCACCACCGTTAACTGTATCAATAGCATCTGCCACTTCCTTCTCATCTAATACAGAAGATAAAATAACCTTTGTATTATAAAGAGATACTTCTCCTTTAGTCTCCCTACTCCAATAAAGCTGCGCTAAATCTTCTACGTCTACAACTTGGTCCCCATTTAAGTCATAGCTTAAATCACTCGTGCCTAATGCAGCTTCAAGTCTTGTTAAATCGATTTTATCAATTTTACCATCCTTATTAATATCACCTACTGTGAACGTATCATTCCCTGCATTAATCACTAAGTGTTTTTCTGTTTTTACAAGTTCAATGTCCTCTGAAGTATAAGTCTTATACCCCTCTCCCATTAAACTTACTTGATATGTTCCAAGTGGCAAGTCCTCAAAGACAATATAACTTGTACTGCCTGATGCTCTTGCCTTACCACTAAGAGGCATTTCCTTAATGATCTGACCATCCTTTAAAAGCACCGCCTTTAAGTCTAATGCCGTATAATCCACTACTGGATAATCAAGGTTTAATGTTACCTCTAAATCAGCTTTTTCACCTGTACTTTTAACCACCTCTGCCAAAGTCATTGTAGGGAGCTGTGAAAATAACAAGCTACAAGCCATTAAATATGCTAGTCTCTTTTTCAAATTATATCCTCCTCCTCCCCATTGGTGTCTATTTCGACATCTATTTATATTTAAATTATAGTTTTTTTCCTAGGACTAAAAGTTGCAAAGATGCCTATATAAAAAATAAAGGCATAAATTTTATTCTTTTGGTAATAGCTATTATAGTAACTCAAATTACTATTATTTATATTTAAATAGAGGTGTTATAATAATGTCATTTATCGCTATGATTAGGAAAAATACAGCAACCTTACACAGTGCTTCTGAGCATACTGGCTTTATCAAAAGACTTGTGGAGGGCAAAGCTACTAAAGAAGACTATATCCAGTATTTATTTAACTTAGACGCCATGTATGAAGCCATTGAAAGAACTATTAATACACATGCTGAAAATGAAGTCATTAAACCTTTCGTGACACCAGAACTTTATCGTCATGAACTCATTTCACAAGACCTAAGTTTTTTAGCTGGAGATACCTTATCACAAATGACGCTCTTGCCATCTACTGAAACCTGCGTAGCACATATTGAGGAACTCTCTGCTTCAAAACCAGAACTCATTATCGCCTACGCTTATACCCGCTTTATCGCTGACTTATTCGGCGGCAGAACCTTTGCCTCTTTACTTGGCACACACTATCAAATTCAGCCAGAAGGCCTAAACTACTATCGCTGTGACCAAATACCCGATATCCGTACCTATGTGATGAGCTATGGTGGGAAGATTGATCAGATTAACTTATCAGATGATATGAAACAAGCCTTCATTCATGAGGTCAATAATGCTTATATTTACAATCTAGCAATCTCCAATGAACTAGAGGCAAAGCTATATCACAATTAATTACATTAAGAGTAAGCGTCAATTCAAACACGCCTATAAAAAATACGCCACTGCTAGTATACTGTTACTTGCCTTGTGGCGTTTTGATATTTTCACATTTTTTAGGAATCGTTTCGGACCATGGCAGAATTTCTGGGATCTGC
>JAZKZQ010000213.1:0-11730 GCA_045612745.1 Cellulosilyticum sp.
ACCGCTTGGCCTCCGACTTGCTCAGCCACAAAGTATTGTAGTAGATACTAATGTTAAAACTGCTGAAGATGCACTTAACCTCTTAAAAGAAGGTAATGCACGTTTTGTGTCTGATGATACCGAAATCATTAATGTATCTTCTACAAAAAGAACTGAACTTGAAGAAGGTCAATCTCCATATGCTATTGTCATTTCATGTTCTGATTCACGTGTAACACCTTCTCATGTTTTTAACGCAGGTCTTGGCGAACTCTTTGAAATCCGTATTGCAGGTAATACCTTAGATGACTATGCATTAGGCTCTGTAGAATATGGTGTAGAACATCTTGGTTGCCCTCTTCTTGTTGTTATGGGACACGAAAGCTGTGGTGCTGTAACGGCTGCTTTTGAAGCATATAACTCAAAAACTACACCTGATGGCGAAATAGGTGAACTTATTGAAGCTATTACACCAAGTGTAGCAGCTGTTAACGGTTCATCTATTGAGGATGCCTCTCATAAAAATGTACAAAATACAATTGATGAACTTAATAAAAATGCCATTGTCGCTGAAGCTATTAAATCAGGTAAACTTCAAATCGTAGGTGCTTACTATGATTTAGATGGTAATGTAACATTTTTAGATTAAAAAACTTAGGGAGGTCACAAAATGGCTCGCTGGAGTACCTAGAGCCTACTAGCTACTTCAGCTAGATTTTGGCCATAATGGGTAAAATAAGAAATAGAACTTTTTCTACTTGTAATACAGGGGATGTCACAAAAGTTGTGATATCCCCTGTTAATTTACATTCTATTTATTGAGTTTTGAGAATAAGTCTGCAAATACGAAGTTTCCTTCATCTTCTTGTTGTTGCTGCTTTATATATTTTTGTACAGTACGTTTATCAACTTTTTCATTGTTGCTACGATATTTTTTGTTAAATGTACTTAATTTTTCTCTAAAAGTACATGTTGTACATACATAAACTTGTCCATCACCTTGTCCGCGAAGCTCTAACTTCTTATGACATTGTGGACAGCGTGTATTTGTAAATTTGCTTACTGTTTCTTTATAGCCACATGTACGGTCTTGGCACACGTACATTTTACCATGTTTTCCTTTTACATCTAAAAGGAATTTGCCACAGTTTGGACAGCGTTTACCAGTCATATTATCATGAATATATTTATCAGTTGAACCTTTCACATCTTTGACAAGGTCACTACTATATGCGCGAATATTGTCCATAAAAATTTTAGGACTTTGCTTACCTTTGCTAATAAGCTCTAATTCATTTTCCCATTTTGCTGTTAAAAGTGGAGATTTCAAATCTGCTGGAACAAGCTCTATGAGTTGTTTACCTTTTGAGGTTGGGAAAATATCCTTACCATTCTTTTCAATATAAAACATATTATAAAGTTTCTCTATAATATCTGCACGTGTGGCAACTGTTCCAATACCACCTGTTTCACCTAATGTTTTAGCTGCTTTTTGATCTACATTTACATATAGATATGGTTTTTCCATAGCTGAAAGTAAAGTCGCCTCATTAAAGCGTGCAGGTGCTTTCGTAAAACATTTATTCTTTGTCACACTTTGAAGTTTAATAACCTCTCCTTTTACAAGAACTGGTAAGCTTTGATCTTTTACTTCTTCATCATTGTCTTCTTCAAAACTTTGATCATATAATGCTTTCCAACCTTTTTCTTTAATATTCTTGCCCTTAGCAATAAAACTTTCACCTGCTACTTCTACTGTCACATTCATTTGTGTATACTCAGTTGGACGCATGAGTACACTTAAGAAACGTTTTACAACCAAATCATAAATCTTACGTTCTTCATTGCTAAGACGGGCAAGCTGTGCACTTTCTTCTGTCGGAATAATGGCATGATGATCTGACACCTTACTATTATCAACAAAGTTTTTGCTTACTTTAAAGCCCTTATTTATAATTTCACTTGCAAAGCTTCTATATGGTCCAATTGCTACAGCTTTTAAGCGTTCTTTTAAAGTTGGTACAATATCCTCTGAAATATATCGTGAATCTGTTCTCGGATAAGTAAGCACCTTGTAGTTTTCATATAAGCGCTGCATGAGTGATAAAGTTTGCTTTGGACTAAAACCAAAAAGTTTATTGGCATCACGTTGTAGTTCTGTTAAATCATAAAGCTGAGGTGCATATTGCTTTTTATCACTTTGATTTAGTTCTGTAATAAGTGCCTCACCTTTTTCTATCTTTTGAATTAGTTCATCCACTTGTTTTTCATCTTTTAAAGCTTTTTGATGCTTTGCTTTATAACTTAATGTGAAGGCTTTACCTTCTTTATTAAGTGCTTTTGCACTAATTGTAAAATAAGGCTGTGGCACAAAATTCTTAATAGCTTCTTCTCTTGCCACAATCATGGCGAGTGTTGCAGATTGCACACGTCCTGCTGATAGCTGTGCATTATATTTACAAGTAAGTGCTCTTGTTACATTAAGCCCTACAAGCCAGTCCCCTTCTGCACGGCATACTGCTGCACGATATAAATTATCGTACTGATTGCCTGGTTTTAAATTTTTAAAACCCTCTAATATAGCTTTATCTGTTACAGATGAAATCCATAGACGTTTAATTGGCTTTTTGACACCTACCTTATCAATCACCCATCTTGCTACGAGCTCACCTTCACGTCCTGCATCTGTTGCAATGATAATTTCTGTAATATCTTTTCTTTGAAGTTGTGTTTTTACGACTTGATATTGTTTTCCTGTTCCTTTTAAAACAGTTAATTTCATTTTGGGTGGTAACATAGGGAGTGTTTCCATAGACCAAGTTTTATATTGATCCCCATAAGCTTCTGGGTCAGCAAGTCCTACTAAGTGTCCCATGGCCCAAGTCACCACATACTTATCTCCTTCTATAAAACTCCCATTTTGTTTATGACATTTCAAAACGCGGGCAATATCTTTTCCCACGCTAGGCTTTTCTGCTAATACTAACGTTTTTCCCATGCATGTATCTCCTTATAAAGTTAAAGTATCCATATATCTTTCATATACTTTAACATAATTAATGATGCCTTATTATACCATCCTTTTTATTTTTCATAAAGCATCTGTCGTTTACTTTCTAGATATACTACTTATTTGCAAATATAAAAACTTGTCAAAGCTTAACTTTAAACCTTGACAAGTTTGTAAATAAAATAATATTATAGCCTACAATTTTCTTCTTTAAAAATCTGACGAATTTGACTGATATCTCTTGTTTTTCCTAGAGCTAACATCAGTTTAAGTCTTGCTTTAGGACCACGCATATCACTGCCCATAATCACACCTAAATCAGAGAGTTCTTTACCCCCTCCTGCATAACCATAACTCTCAAAGACACGTCCTGAGTTACATCTTGATACAATTACTACGACAACACCTTTTTCAATGGCATAACGAATACCTTCTAACATCTTAGGTGATACATTGCCACGCCCCATGGCTTCAATAACAATTCCTGCTGCTCCAAGGTCTACACTGCTACGAATAAAGCGTTCATCCATATCTAATACAGCTTTAATTAAATCTACCTTACGTTCTACCACATCTGTATCAATATGTTGACGATAAGCAATATCACGATACACAATAAAATCATTTGTATCAATAATACCTAATGGGCCATAAGGTGATTGAAAGGTATTTAAAGAAAGCGTATTTGTTTTTGTAACCTCTGCCGCAGCATTTACTTCATCATTAAGGACTACAAGTACCCCTTTATTTTTAGCTTTAGGTGAAATAGCGGTACATACAGCTGCTGCTAGATTACTTGAACCATCATAGCCTAGTTCTGAACTATTACGCATAGCCCCTACTACTACAATTGGTTTTTCATGATTGATTGTTAGGTCTAAGAAATAAGCAGTTTCTTCTAATGTATCTGTACCATGGGTCACAATAACACCAGAAATAGCTTCTTCATTTAATTTTTCTATAATTAATTTTTTTAGCTCTAGTAGCTTATTAATTGTCATATGTGGTCCTGGAATTTCTGAAAAGTTGATAACCTCAACATCTGCAATTTTATCAATATTATAAACCATTGATAAAATTTGTTCTCCAGATAAGGTTGGTATCGCTGCCCCAATTTCCTCGTCTAAAGTCATTGAAATGGTTCCACCGGTAAAAATAATGCAAACTTTAGGTTTATTCATACTGTCTACTCCTTATGTCAAATAAATTCTCCTATTATTATATCTTATTTTTAGCCTTCTTAACCACTTTTTTATACATTCATTTATTTTTATGCTAATTACTATTTTCTTTTTGCAAGTTCTTCTGAAACGGCATCCCATGATAAACCTTTTTCTGCCATCATCACTGTTAAATGATACATTAAATCTGCAATTTCAAAAGTGATCTCTGCATGATCTTCTTCTTTAGCAGCAATAATAACCTCTGTACATTCTTCCCCAACCTTTTTAAGAATTTTATTAAGCCCTTTATCAAACAAGTAATTGGTATAAGAACCTTCTTTTGGATTTGCCTTGCGATCAGCAATTACATCATAAAGTTCCCCAAGCATACCAACTTCTGCTTTATCTTCTACTTTAACTTGCTCTGCTACTACTAAATCATCTTTTAATTCACGATAAAAGCAACTTGAGTGGCCTGTATGACAAGAAATACCACCTGCTTGTTCAATTTGAAGGAGTAATGTATCACCATCACAATCAATGCTTATACTTTTTAAGTATTGGTAGTGAGAAGATGTTTCACCTTTAAGCCAAAGTGATTGTCTACTGCGACTATAATAGTGTACCTTTCCTGTTTCTAAAGTTTTACGAAGTGCTTCTTCATTCATATAAGCTAACATTCTTACTTTTTTAGAGTGTAAATCTTGGGCTATAACTGGTACAAGACCTTTTTCATCAAATTTTACTTCTTTAATAAATTCTGCTTGATTCATTCTTTCTCCTCCTAATGTCTCTCTCTTATTATGTAGTTGCTTTTAAGATGTACCCTAAATATTTTTAAAGACGTACTGGAATATGATTAGCCCTTAAATAAGCCTTTAAATCTTTAATTTCTAATTCTTTAAAATGGAATAAAGATGCTGCAAGGGCTGCATCTGCTTTACCTTCTTCAAAAGCTTCTAAAAAGTGTGCTTTACTGCCTGCACCACCAGAGGCAATAACAGGAATATTCACGGCTTCACTTACAGCACGAGTTAGTGCTAAATCATACCCCTGTTTTGTACCATCTGCATCCATGCTAGTTAAAAGAATTTCTCCCGCGCCACGTTTTTCCACTTCTTTTGCCCATGTAATGACATCAATACCTGTAGGAATACGTCCGCCATGAATATATACTTCAAAACCACCATCAGCTCTACGTTTTGCATCAATAGCTACAACGATGCACTGATTACCAAAACGTTCCGCTCCCTTATTAATTAGGCTAGGGTCTTTAATAGCAGCTGAGTTCATACCTATCTTATCAGCTCCAGCACTTAAAATATTACGAATATCTTCAATGCTTCTTACGCCACCACCTACTGTTAAAGGTATAAAAACTTCTTGGGCTGTTTTTTCCACCACATCCAAGATGATATTACGTTCATCTGAAGATGCTGTAATATCTAAAAATACTACTTCATCTGCTCCAGCATCACTATAAGCCTTAGCAATCTTCACAGGATCACCTGCATCAATAAGATTTACAAAATTAACACCTTTTACAACACGCCCACCTTTTACATCTAAACATGGAATAATACGTTTACTGAGCATTGTTTCACCTCCTAGCTAAAACGTTTTGCTGCTTCTTCTAAATCAATAGCACCTACATAAATAGCTTTACCAATAATCGCACCATGAACATGAATTGCTTCTAATCTTTCAAGGTCCGCCATACAAGATACTCCTCCAGAAGCAATAATTTGTAAACTCGTTTCATCTACAAGTTTTTTAGTTTCTTCAATATTAGGACCTTGCATCATCCCATCTTTTGCAATATCCGTATAAATAACCGTCTTAACACCCATAGCTTCTAATTCTTTACAGAACTCAAGCGCAGAAGTATTGGTCACTTCTAACCAACCTTCAATGGCAACTTGCCCATTTTTAGCATCTACACCTACTACAATACGTTCTGCACCAAAGGTTTCAATAGCCTCTTTCACAAGTTCACGGTTTTTAATGGCTGCACTCCCTAAAATCACACGATCTACACCACGATCTAACTGTGCTTTGATTTGTTCTAGTGTACGAATGCCACCACCAAGTTCAATAGGAATCTCTATAGCTTTTACAATTTCTTCTACTGCTTTACCGTTTTTACTTTCACCGGCTTTCGCCCCATCTAAATCTACAATATGCAAATAATTGCCACCAAGACTTTCCCATTTTTTAGCCATCTCTGCAGGGTTATTGCCATAAACAGTAACTGCATCATAATCCCCTTGTAGTAATCTCACACATTGACCATCTTTTAAATCTATTGCTGGATACAGTTTCATCCTTTTAATCCTCCGAAGTTTCTTAAAATTTGAAGTCCCACATCCCCACTTTTCTCAGGATGGAACTGGGTAGCATATACATTGTCTTTTTGTGCAGACACAGCAATACGTGTGCCATAAGTTGTATAGCTACTCACAATATCTTGTGTTGTTTGTAAATAATATGAATGCACAAAATATACACTACTTTCATCTTTTAGCCCTTCAAATAAAGGACCTTTTTTTGCAAACTCTAAAGTATTCCATCCCATATGGGGTACTTTCAGCATTTCCCCATTTGAAAGACGTATATCTTCCTCTTTAAACTTTATAATCTCACCTGGCAATATTTTGAGACCTTCATATTCTCCATATTCATAACTTTTGTCAAATAGAAGCTGCATTCCAAGGCATATCCCTAACAAAGGTTTACCAACTTTTACTGCTTCATAAATAGCTTCTGTAAGACCTGTTTCATTAAGCTGGTGGATTGCATCCCTAAAAGCACCTACTCCAGGAAGGACAACTTTATGCGCATTTTGAATTACCTTACGGTCTGTTGTAATCTCTGCATCAAAATCTAAGGCTGCAAAAGCTTTTTGAACACTTTTTAAATTCCCCATGCCATAATCAATAATTGCTATTTTCATTTTCTCCCTCCAATCTTTTTACACTTCTAACATTCCTTTTGTAGAAGGCACGCCTTTAATACGAGGATTTAAAGTCACTGCCTGTAATAATGCTTTAGCAAAAGCCTTACACATCCCCTCTACAATATGATGATTATTTTTACCACGTAGCACCTGAATGTGCAAATTCATTCCTGCATTTACACCTACAGCACGGAAAAACTCTTCTACCATCTCAGTATCAAAGTCTCCAATGCGGTCTGTTGTAAAAGGTGTATCTACATCAATATAAGGACGTCCTGATAAATCTACTGCACATAAAATCAGTGCTTCATCCATAGGAATAATTGCTTGACCATAACGATTAATACCTTCCTTATTTCCTAAAGCCAGTTTAATTGCCTGACCAAGTACAATGCCTACATCCTCTACAGTATGGTGGCAATCCACTTCCAAATCACCTTTCGCATCCACCACCAAATCACTTAAAGAATGCTTACCAATATGGGTGAGCATATGATCAAAAAAGCCAATGCCTGTAGCAATTTTTACTATACCCTCACCATCTATATTTAAACTTAAATTAATTTTTGTTTCTGCTGTATCACGTGAAATAGTTGCCTGTCTCAATTTCTATTTCCTCCTCTTATGCATCATTTTAAAGAATTGTCCCTATTTAGTCACCGCAATTTTAGAGACCTGTCCCCATCTATTCACACCAAATTTAAAGACCTGTCCCCACTTGTTAACACCAATTTTAGAGAAGTGTCCCCATATTTTTGAGTGCTTCTAATAGAGTTCGATTTTCTTCTGGGGTACCTACTGTTATACGGTAGTAAGGTTTGTCATCTACCATCATTTTGCGAATATAAATTTTTTGTCTTTCTAAGGCTTCAAAAATACCATCTTGTAGCTGACACCAGATAAAGTTAGCATGAGAAGGATAAGCCTTTATTCCTAAGTCTTGAAGACCCTTTTCAAGAATTGGACGCTGGCTAATAATCTTTTCGATATTTTCTTTATAGCAGTCTTTGTTTTGAATAGCCCACCAAGCTGCTTCTTGGGAAAAAATACTTAAGTTATAAGGCACACGTACTGTATTAATAAGATCTATCACTTCTTTGCAAGCAATGCCATAACCTACACGAGCACCTGCCAAGGCATAGGCTTTGGAGAAGGTTTTTAAAACCACTAGGTTATTATATTCTTTAATAAATGGAATAACACTTTCTTTACAATCATCAAACTCAGCATAAGCTTCATCTACAACTACAAGGCCTTCTGCTACCTCTAAAATACGCTTAATGTCTTCCCTTGCCATAATGCAACCTGTTGGATTATTAGGATTACAAATGAAAATCACTTTAGGTTGTTCTTTTTCAATAGCTGTGATAAAAGCTTCTACATCATAGCTAAAATCTGCTGTTAAAGGTACTTTTATTAAGCTACCGCTATTCAATACGCTAAACTGGGCATACATACTAAATGAAGGGTAAGGCATCATTACTTTCTCATCTTTTTCAATGGTACTACTTAAAATACAGTCAATGAGTTCATCTGAGCCTACACCACATACAACGTTTTCTACTGCTACATCAAATTGCTTTGCTAAGGCTTCACTTAGCTTTAAGCTATCTGTATCTGGATAACGGCAACTTAACATTTCACTGCTTAACCACTGCTGCATATGGCTTACTAATCCTTCTGGTGGCATATACGGACTTTCATTGGCATTTAAAATAACACCCTCCGTGATATATGCACTATGATAAGGTTTAAGTGATTGAAACCTAGGTCTTAAAAATCGCATTATTTCACCTCTTCCTCTAATCTTACTTTCACTGAAAGGGCATGAGCAAAGAGTCTTTCACTTTCCGCAAATTTTACAATGCCTTCTCCTATAGGTAGTAATGCATCTCTTGTAAAGGAAAGCACACTACTTTTCTTTACAAAATCATCTACCCCGAGTGGTGAGAAAAATCTTGCTGTACCATTAGTTGGCAAGACATGATTAGGACCTGCCATATAATCGCCTACAGGTTCTGGTGTATAGTGTCCTAAGAAAACAGCACCTGCATTCGTAATCTTGGTAAGTGTTTCAAATGGTGCTGCTACAGCAAGTTCTAAGTGCTCTGGTGCAATTTCATTAGATAAATTACAAGCTTCTTCAAGGCTTTCTACTAAAATAATGGCACAGTAGTGATTTAAAGATTCATTTAAAATTGCTTTTCTTGGCATTGTCTCAACAAATTCTTCTACTTTTACAGCAACTTTTTGTGCTAAGTCTTTGCTTGTTGTAATTAAAACAGCTGATGCCAGCTCATCATGTTCTGCTTGAGAAAGTAAATCTGCAGCTACAAAGGTTGGATTGGCACTTTCATCTGCTACGATTAAAATCTCACTTGGTCCTGCTATAGAATCAATACTCACATGACCAAATACCTCACGTTTTGCAATAGCCACATAAATGTTTCCTGGTCCTACAATTTTATCAACCTTAGGAATAGTTTCTGTACCATAAGCTAAGGCTGCTATAGCTTGTGCCCCCCCAATTTTATACACTTCATCTACACCTGCAATATATGCTGCTGCTAATACTTCTTGTGTTAAACTACCATCTTTAGAAGCAGGCGTTGTCATCACAATACGTTTTACACCTGCCACTTTAGCTGGAATCACATTCATTAAAACAGAGGAAGGATAAGCAGCTTTGCCACCAGGTACATACACCCCAGCTATCTCTAATGGTGTGACACGTTGTCCTAAAATCTCACCATTTTCCTTAATATCTAACCATGTATTTTGCTTTTGTTTTTCATGGAAAGCTTCAATACGTTTAGCTGAAAGCAACATAGCCTCTTGTAAATCCTTATCAAGATTTTCAAAGGCACTTTGCATCTCTGCCTTACTTACACGTACATTTTCTGGTGTCACGTCTTTACAATCCCATTTTGCTGTATATTCAAATAAAGCGGCATCTTTTCTTGTACGTACTGCTTCTACAATTTCTTTTGCAGCAAGTGCAAACTCACTTGTATCCATATTGCCACGTACTTTTAACTTATCTAAGAATTGTTGTTTTTCTGTGCTTGTTTCAATAATCTTAAGCATTTGCCTGCCTCCTTAAGTCTTCAATATTATTTAGTAAATTACGAATAGCATCATGTTTTACCTTCATACTAGCTGTATTCACAATACACCTAGCTGAAAGTGGCTCAATATCTGCCAGTACAACAAGACCATTCTCCTCCAATGTTTTGCCACTCTCTACAATATCTACAATCACATCTGAGAGCCCTACAATAGGCCCTAATTCTACAGAACCATTTAATTTAATAATTTCTACTGGACGATGAAATTTTTCAAAATAACTTTTTGCAATAGCTGGATATTTGGTTGCCACACGGATGAAACGGCCTGACTCTAATAACTCTTTCATTTCTGGCTTTCCAGCAACCGCCATCTTACATGCTCCAAAACCTAAGTCTAATACTTCATATACAGAACGATTTTCTTCTAAAATCGTATCTTTTCCTACAATCCCAATATCTGCTACACCATAATCCACATAAGTAGGTACATCAGAAGCTTTTGATAAAAAGAAACGGTACTTACCATCATCACTGGTAAAAAGTAATTTCCTACTTTCTTCTTCCATTTCTTTACAAGTAATACCTAACTCCTTTAATATCCCCATTGCTTTCTTGGCTAATCTCCCTTTTGCAAGTGCGAATGTTACCTGTTCCATATTAACCCTCCCATATAGTATCAACTGACTTTACTTCTACTTGACCAGTTGATACATTATAAATTTCAATACTTCCTGCTTCAATAAAGTGTAAAATACCACCTAGTTTCTTTTCTTTGGCATAAACTAATGCTTCTTCAAAGTTATCAAAAAAACTATTTTCAATAATCATGCCTTGTTTCCTAAGCTCTTCAGCCACTTTAATGCTTACCTTTCTTGTAGCTGGGTAAGAAACAATTAAACTTCGATTTGTTTGTGCTTCATCTAAAGGTTGCAATTGCATTAAGCGTTGCATCAATATATTAATATCAATACCACAACCTACAGCTGGTATATCTTTGCCAAATTCACCGAGTAAATGATCATAACGTCCACCTTCTGCTAGTGCACTCCCTACACCCTCACAGAAGATTTGGAACATCATACCTGAGTAATATTTTCCATATGATAATAGACTAAAATCAAATAAAACATATTCACTGACACCATAGTCTTTTAAAAGTTCATATAAAGCTTCTAATTCCTCTAAAGCTTTTTGTGCTCTTTCGGAAGTCATCTTTGATTTAATAGCTGTTAACAGTTCAATACTTCCTGCACATTGTGTAAGTTCTACTAATAATCTCAAGATTTCATCATCGATTTGTGCCAGTTTTAAAATATTTTGAAGTTTTACCCCATCCTTATGCTCCATTACTTCATAAACTTGAGCACGTACGCCTTCACTAAGTCCCAAATCACTTAACATATTTTCTAAGAACTGACTACTTCCAATATGAATACTAAAATCATTTAGCCCTGTTGCCTTAAGTGCTGCAATGGCAACTTTAATCACCTCTGCATCTGCTTCTAAGCAGTTTTTACCAATTAGCTCTACACCTGCTTGGGTAAATTCATGAAG
>JAZKZQ010000214.1:0-29955 GCA_045612745.1 Cellulosilyticum sp.
GAGATACAATAATATTAGTAATATAATAGATTAAAAGAGGAATAAAAATGAAAATAATGTAAAATTATAAAATTGGGTAAACTGTACATTGATTATAAGAAAAATGTAGTTTATAGTAAACTTATAATCATAATAAATACATAGGAAAGGTAAGAATAAAAGGGTTTTAAATATATGTAGGAGAAAGATTTTAACTGGGAGATATAGATATGAATATAAAAGATATAGCAAGAATTTCTAAAGTGGGAGTAAGTACGGTATCTAGGGTGTTAAATAACCATCCGGATGTTAGTGATGAAACAAGGGAAAAAGTATGGCAAATTATTAAAGAAAATAATTATATACCTAATAATAGTGCAAGGGTATTAAAACAAACAAATACAAGAAATATAGGGATATTAGTTAAAGGGGTATTTAATCCATTTTTCTCTGAAATTTTAAAAATCATCAGTGGAGGGGTTGAAGCTGCTGGATATACAATGATTTTACAGCATCATAATAATGAAAGTGATATCGATACATTATTAGGATTTATTAAAGAAAAAAGATTACAAGGTGTTATTTGTCTAGGGGGAAATTTCCTTGAATTAGATGATGAATATTTAGAAAATGTGGAGGCAGCTATTGTTTTAGTTTCTGTAGATTTAGTTCGTATAAAAAATCTTAAGAAATGCTCATCTATTAGTATTAACAATAAAAAAGCTACTTATGAGACTATAGAATATTTAATAAGGAATGGTCATAATCATATAGGTATTGTACTTGGGGATAAGAGAGATATAGGTGTAAGTAAAGAACGTTTTGAAGGGTATTTAAGTGCCTTAGCAGAATACAATATTGATTTTAGAGATGAGTATGTAACATATGGGCAGTATGATAGTGGAACAGCATATGAGCGTACTAAAGAATTATTAGAAAAACAAAAAGATATTACGGCAATTTTTTGTATATCAGATATTATGGCCATTGGTGTAGCAAAAGCTATAGTGGATGAAGGATATGAGTTAGGAAAAGAGATTTCACTTATTGGATTTGATGGTATGGATGTAGCAAAATATTATGAACCATCTATTACAACGGTAAAACAACCTAAATATGAAATGAGTAATTTGAGTGTAGAACTACTTTTAAAATTATTAAATGGAGAAGCTAAGCACCAACATATCATACTACCAGTAGAATTAGTCCAAGGTGGTTCTTGTTCTAAAAATCAATAAAAATTTATATGGATATAGGGACAGGTCTCTAAATTTGTGGTTTAAAGGAAGGGGACAGGTCTCTAAAAGTGATGCTAACATCACTTTTAGATACCTGTCCCCTTTTTGGTGTATATTTTTTTTCGTAATACAAATAATTGTTATGTATATGCGGTGAATTATGCTGAGGAAAGGGGGGATGGAAGTGAGTCGGATTGATAATATTTTTTCTATTTATATAGATGTTGTCATGTTGTGTATTGGCTTGTATATGGTTTTGGTACAGGGAACAAATTTAATACAAGTGGAGCGTATGGAGAGAGAGGCAAGGGTAGTTAAGGTAATGGGGTGGATTTATATTGTGATTTCTATTATTGGATTTATTATATTGGCAGTATTTTAGGCTGAAATAATTAGGAAGGAGAAAGTATGAGCAAGAAGAATGACTCAAACAATGTAGCAAGTATGGAGGATTCTTATCATGATGAGGACAATAAGATTAATATTCCATTATCATTGGATCTTGATGTAAATATAAACAATATAAATATACTTTTTGAGAATTGTATGGATATTGTTAAGCGTGAGATTGAATTAGGAACAAGCAAGAAGATTAGAATTTGTGGTGTTTATACAGATGGATTAGTTAATAGAGATATATTAGAAAAAAATTTACTTACTATAGCTTTTGATTGTAAGAATTCAGAGAATGAAATTAATGATGATAGGACACCTACACAAATTATTATGCAACATTTCTCTGCAACTTTTGATGTAAAAGAAGTAGATAAGATGGATGATTTAGTAAAGGCAATTTTATCGGGGGATAGTGCTATATTTATTGATAAATCTACTAAAGGTTTAGTAATTGCAACAAGAGGATGGCCGGGAAGAAGCATCAGTGAACCAAATTCTGAGAGTGTGATACGTGGGCCGAGAGAAGGATTTACTGAGACGATTAGATTTAATACAGTACTTGTTCGAAGGCGTATTCGTGATACTAAACTTAAGATTAAGATGATAAGTTATGGTACAAGAAGTAGAACAGATGTAGCGATTGTTTATATGGAGGATATTGCTGAGCCTAAACTTGTTGAAGAAGTGTCAAATAGGCTAGATAAATATGTTATTGATGGCGTTTTTGATAGTGGCTATATTGAGCAGTTAATAGAAGATAGTTGGAAGAGTCCATTTCCTCAAACTCAAGCAACAGAGAGACCTGATAAGTTTGCCTCAAGTTTATTAGAGGGAAAGGTAGGAATATTAGTGGATACATCACCTTTTGGACTTATTGTGCCAGCAACATTAAATACATTTTATCAAGCATCAGAAGACTATTATCAGCGTTGGCATATTATGAGCTTTATAAGGATTTTGCGGTATTTAGTTTCGTTTTTATCGTTCACATTACCTGGTTTGTATATCGCAACATTAAACTTCCAGCCTGCCATGTTGCCAACACCTTTTGCAGTTTCTATTGCTGCATCGCGGGAAGGGGTAACATTTTCAACGGTAGTAGAAATTGTAGTTATGGAGCTAATTTTTGAACTGTTTAGAGAGGCGGGAATACGGGCACCAGGGGCTATAGGGCATGTAATCGGACTAGTTGGTGGGATTGTAATTGGGCAAGCAGCAGTAGATGCAAAAATTGTTAGTCCAATGATTATTATCATTATTTCATTCACTGCTATTTGTACATTAGCTGTACCAGATTATAGTTTGACATCTGCCTTTAGATTAATTCGTTATATGTTTGTTGCATTTTCTGCTTTCTTAGGATTATATGGATTTTTAATTGCATTTTTAATTATGCTTATTCATTTATCATCTCTTGAAAGTTTTAAAACACCATATCTTGCACCATATAATACATCCAATCGTAATGGATTTAATGATTTAAAAGATACTATACTACGGTTTCCTACTTTTATGCAAACAACAAGGCCTATTTATGCAAGAGCAAATCAAAGAGTTCGATTACGTGTAAAGGGTAAAGATGTACAAGATGTACCTCCTGGATCTAATAGTGGAAAAACGAATGGGCAGGTTGGTAAAGGAAAGGAGAAAGACTAGATGATTGAACATAATGGGAAGGTATCGGTGAGGCAAGTAGAGATATTTCTGATACTGCAGATGCTGAATACAACAATACTGTTTTTGCCAAAGGTTGCAGGACGTTATGTGGGGAGAAATGGATATATACTTCCCATTTTAGCGGTTATATTAGGTGTGATTTATGTTTACTGTATAGAAGGGCTTACAAGGCAATTTCCTGGGGATACATTAGTAGAGTTTGCACCTAAAATTGTTCCTTCATTTATTGCATATGCCATTGTGATTTTATTTGCAATAAAAATAGTTATTACAACAGGACTTGAATTAAGGATGTTAGGCGAAATGGTATCAACAGTTTTATTACCAAAGACACCCTTGCAAGTTATTATTTTAGTGATGCTTTTAACAGTGGCATACCTTGTAAAGTCAGGTGTTGAAGCAACAGGAAGAATGGCAGAGGTGCTTCTCTATTTTGTATCTGTACCTCTTATTTTAGTTTTTATACTAGTTATACCACACGCAGAGTATAGACAGCTTATGCCCTTTTTTCAAGCTAATTTAAAGGGAGTAGGGATAGGGACATTTATTGTGAGTGTATCTTTTGGTCCTATTGAATTTATGTTAATGCTGGCTGGACTTATGAATAAACCTAAGAAAGCTAAAAGGGCAATGCTGGTGGCAGTCATTATGGTAGGGATTGTAGAAGCCATTATTATAATTTTAACTTATACAGGTGTTGGTTTTAATGAGGTCCAAAGGCAAGTATGGCCTGTTTTAACACTAATGCAAAGTATCAGTCTCTCTGGTTCGATAGTTGAAAATCAAGAAATTCTTATGATGACAGGGTGGATTTTAAGTATTTTTATGTATATTAGTGCAGGGGTTTATTTTGTCTCATTAATAGGGAGTAGAAGTTTAAAATATAAAAGAGAAAATATATTTGTCCTGCCATTAGTGCCAGTGATTTATTTTATTGCGATGATTCCAGAGAATTTAATTGTAGTTTATGAGTACTACAATAAATTTCAGCGTTATTTTGGCATATGGTTTTTGTTACCTATTCCACTTATGCTTGCACTTATTGCTAGGATAAAAAGGAGGAATTTAGATGCAAAATAAACTAAAATGGTTATCTATTTTGCTTGTGCCTTTTTTATTAACAGGGTGTTGGGATAGTGTAGAAATTAACAAAAGAAATGTGGTTTTAGAAGTAGCTATAGATAAAAATAAAGATGCAGACAAAGGTCAACCTATTAACAAAAAAGATAGCTATCAAATAACCTATACTATTCCTGATATAGAAAAACTTTCAGGTGCAGATAGTCTGGCTAAAGATGTAAAAACAGCAGTTGTAACAAAAAGTCCAACGATAGAAACAAGTGTGGATGAGGTAGAAAGTAAATCACAAAATACAATTACTTTTAGTCATACACAGGCAGTTATATTGGGAGAAGAATTACTAAAGGATCCTGAGCTTTTTAGAGGAACTATTGATGGGCTTATGCGAAATATGCAAATAAGTCGTGATACAGATATTTTAGCTACAAAGGGAGAGGCAGGTGAATTAACACAAGCAGATAACCCTCAAAATCCTATTATAGGTTTATATGTTATGAAATATTTCAATAATACAGAACGTCCTGTAAGTTATACTAAAGAGCAACTTATAGGGAATATCATAAAAGAATTACAGGATACCAATATCACAACAATTCCCCTTATTGGTACAGATGAAAAGAAGGCTATCGAAATTGGTGGGGCTGCACTTATAAAAAATTATGAACTCGTAGATTTTATAGGAAAAGATGTGGTGAGAGGACAATTATTTGTAGAAGGAAAAATTAATCAAGTGCCAATTGTTATTGATTATCAAGGACTTCCATTAACTTATGTAATTAATAAAGAACGCTCTAAGATTACATTTGATGAGCAAGAAGGAAATTTGAGAGGAAATATAGAAATTATTACAGATGGAAATATCACAGAATATATTTCAACAAGTACCAAAAATATATTTAGTATGGAGGATATTAACCAAATCACAACATTATTGCAAGAAGAAATCAGACATCAAGTAATGGTAGCGGTTAATAAATCAAAAGAATTAAATACAGACTTTCTAAATATAGGCCTTCAACTATATAGAAAGCATCCAAAGCAATGGCAAAACTATCAACCTACTTGGGATAAAGAAGGTTACAAAAACTTCCCAATAAATCTTCAAATAACCCCCACTATCAAAAACACAGGAAT
The DNA here is from genome assembly GCA_045612745.1 of Cellulosilyticum sp. GTDB lineage: Bacteria > Bacillota > Clostridia > Lachnospirales > Cellulosilyticaceae > Cellulosilyticum. The sequence continues at coordinate 5,505 of JAZKZQ010000214.1, forward strand.
AATGGACTAGTAGTGAAATAACGGGGACAGGTCTTTAAAATTAGTGTTATAGGAGAGGGGACGGGTTTCTAAAATTGCGGTTTCCAAAATTGATGTTTTGGAGAGGGTGAGTGATTAGAGAGAATAAGGATGGGTAATACTTGTATTAAAAAAGGAGTATACCATGCCTAGAGTACGTAGGGAGAAATGTCCTAATAGTATATATCATATTATTGTGAGAGGTAATAATAAGGAAGATATTTTTAAACACTATATGGTTCGAGAGGTCTTTTTGAATAGATTAAAGCGATATAAAGAAAAATTTCAAATGGAGATTTACGTATACTGCATGATGACTAATCATGTACATTTAGTAGTGTATGATAATGGGCAGGATATTTCTAAGTTTATGCAAGGACTTAGTTTGAGTTATGCTATTTATTTTAATAAGAAATATAATCGTTCGGGACATGTATTTCAGGGGCGTTTTACAAGTGTAATGGTGAAAAGTGATGATTACTTTATTCATGTATCAAAATATATACATCTTAATCCAGTCAAAGCTAATATTGTTGAGCAAGCAATACAATATAAGTGGTCAAGCTTTAAAATTTATATGGGAAAGAATGATAAAAAAGAGATTGTAAATGAGAAACGTGTATTAAAATATTTTTCTGAGGAATGTAAAGAAGCTAGAAAGTTATATTTAGATTACATTCAAAATGAAGAGGATATGAAAGAAGCTGAAGTAGCAATTTCACTTGAGTCAGATTCTAGGATTGAAGAGATGAAAAAAGAGAATAGCATAGATATAAATATAAAGAAGGTCTTTGAAATAGTAGAAAGAGAGCTTGGATTGCATCAACTAGAACTTATGAGGCGGAATAATAGAAAACAAGGTAACGGGAGAGAGATTTGTATTTATTTAATGGCATTAGCTACCAAATTACCGTATAGAGAAATTGCGGACATATTTTGGGTAAAGCCTGCTGCTATAGGATGTAGTATTAAGCGCGTGGTAGAGAAAATGATTTATGATAGAGAGATTTTAAGACAAGTAGATACAATGGTGAGCTTAATTATGAATTAACATATAAAAATAAAATTATATTTAAAATGTGTATAACTTATTTCTAATATGGCAAGTATTAAGTTAGAAAATATATTATATCGGAGGAAAGTATGATGAGGAGATTGAGCGATTTAGGGGTAAATGAGCAAACTAAGAATAGAATTATATATATAGTAGTATTAATTTTAGCAGTTGTAATATGTGCAGGGACAGTAATAGTTTCATTCTACACTCAAGAAGTAAGCCAAACATTGGCTGAGAATATATTACGTTTCCATGTGGTAGCTAATAGTGATACTACAGAAGATCAATTATTAAAGCAACAGGTAAAAGATGAAATTATAGCATATATGGAACCTTTATTAAAAGATGCGAAGGATGTTGAGGCGAGTAAAATATTTATTCAAACGCATACAGAAGAAATAAAAACTGTGGCAGAAGAAGTGGTTGAAAAATGGGACAAAAATTATGAGGTACAAGTATTTTTAGATAAGGCTAATTTTCCAACTAAATCATATGGGGATATTGTTTTACCAGCTGGAGAATATGAAGCTTGTAGAATTATTATAGGAGAGGGAAAAGGACAAAATTGGTGGTGTATCATGTTTCCGCCTTTGTGTTATGTAGATGCTGCTACGGGTGTGGTACCAATGGAAGGGAAAGAAGAATTACAAGAACAATTAACTCCAGAACAATATAGTTTGATTTGTAAAGAAGAAGAGCCTTATGAAATTCGTTTTAAAATAGTAGATACAGTAAATTCATTTTTGCACAAAGAAAATTATAAAGAAGCAAAGTCACATTAAAGTTTTACAGTTAAAATATGGATTGTGTGGTTGAATAATGAATAATAACGTACTAAAATATAATAAATGCAAATAGAAAAGTACTAAGCAATATAGGTTCTGTAAATAGGAGGAACACAATGAAAAAGAATGTATTATTATTATTTGGAGGATGCTCATCTGAACATGAAGTATCACTTAAATCAGCTACAACGATTTTAACTAACATTGACAAGACAAAATATGAAGTGCATCCAGTAGGAATTACTAAAGAAGGTAAATGGTTATTGTACAAAGGTAATGATTTAGATCTTACTAAAAATGGTTGGCAAACAAATGGTATTCCAGCAATTCTGAGCCCAGATGCTACTCAAAAGTGCTTATGGATTTGTAAAGAGGGCAATACAGAGCAAATTAAGATTAATATTGATGTAGTATTTCCGGTATTACATGGTAAAAATGGAGAAGATGGTACTGTTCAGGGACTTTGTCAATTAGCACAGATTCCATTTGTAGGTTGTGGTGTATTAGCTTCAGCAGTTTCAATGGATAAAGCATTTACAAAAATTGCAGTGGCTACAAAGGGTGTTCCCCAAGCTAAGTATGTAATTGTTAAGGAAAGAGAATTAAAGGATATTCATGAAGTAGTAGAAAGAATTGAAGCTACATTTGGATATCCATACTTCATTAAACCAGCTAATGCAGGTTCATCAGTAGGTATTTCTAAGGCTAAGAATAAAGAAGAATTAGTTGATGGTTTAAGAGAAGCTATGAAACATGATAAAAAAGTGTTGGTTGAAGAAACTATTATAGGTAGAGAAGTAGAGACAGCAGTATTAGGAAATGATGATTTAAAAGTGTCAGGTGTAGGTGAGATTTTAGCAGCAGCAGAATTTTATGATTTTGATGCCAAATATAATAATGCGGAATCAAAAACAGTGGTAGATGCAGATTTACCACAAGAAACTAAAGAAAAAATTAGACAATATGCAAGGGATGTATTTGATGCCGTGGAAGGGAAAGGAATTTCAAGAATTGACTTCTTCGTAAAGGAAGATGGTGGGATTATATTTAATGAAATTAACACCTTACCAGGATTTACACCAATTAGTATGTATCCAATGCTTTTCAAAGCAGCTGGTATAGAAATAACAGAACTTATAAGTGAATTAATAGAGTTTGCTAGCTTATAATAAATATAGTATTAGAATACAATAAGGTTATTTGTGATAGACTATTTACCACAAATAACCTTATTGTGTTGCAAGCATAAAATACGAGAATGATTTGATAATAATATAAATGATAGACATAGAGGAGAAGCAGATGAAACAAGTAGAAGTAAAAGTATATGATAAGCAAATATATGATACACATTTTGATTCAAATGAGGTAAGTTATAAAGGGGAACTTACTTTTAAAAACGAGGGTATATTTATTACTTATAAAGAGAAAGAAAATAATACCACCACGATGATTAAGGCTAAAGATAATAAGATTGCAGTAAAGAGATATGGGAGTATGAAAGCAGAATTGTTCTTTGATAAGGGCATGCCACATAAAACAGTTTATCACACACCTTATGGTGAAATGGAAATGCAAATAAAAACACACAAATGTGATACTTATATCTTAGAAAAAGGAATTAAAATATATATTGAATATTCAATATGGATGCAAGATAAAAAAGTAAGTGATAATGTATATATGTTAGTAGCAAACTAATAAATTGGGGACAGGTCTTTAAAATTGCCGTTTAAGAAACAAAACAGCAATTTTAAAGACCTGTCCCCAATTTATTAATGTCCTTGATTTGTAATGTTTTAAGACTAAGTTTTGGTGGTGAGTGGTCGATATATAGGATAGGGTTACAACTATATATAGGAGGGAAGAATGTGATGAGAAAACAATGGTGCATACTGGGCTCAATGGTGTTGGCTATGAGTATAGGTGTCAATATCATGGCGGATATTCCGGTATATTATGACCAGCAAGAATATGCAGATGCTATGTATGATAATTATTCGGAAGATAGAGGTATTGTTATAGAGAATAATCCGCAGTTGGGATATATAACATATAGAAATAGTAGTGGTGTGACAATTACTAGAAATTATTATTCAGATGAGATTAGTGTAGAGAAACAACCTTATTATGAGACTGAGGACAAAATAGGTTATTTAGATGAAATGTTCCCTTATTTTAAATATGATCCAAGAGATACGACAATTAGTAGCATTAAAGCTGGAGATTGTATTTATATTAGAATGAATAGGGACAAGTATGTTACATATATTAGCGCATATAATGATTATATAATGCGTTATGCTAAGGTAAATTCCTTTAATTTTAATACTGAGGGAACAGCTAACATTTTATTAGAAGATGAAAAAGGAAATATGTATTCTTATGATATAGGAATTACGACACCAGTAACTAAGGGTGGAACACCATATTCAATTAGTACAATTAAACCAGGAGATTGGGTGAAAGTGCTTGTGTCACAAAAAATATTAGGAGAGGGAATCATCGAAGAGAATATCGAGGAAGTTGTAATAGATAATGATACACGTATTATTTCTAATATCTATAGAGGACAAGTAACTTCTGTTGATGCATATAAAAATATATTAAACTTAAAGAATGCACAAGCATTAGGTAAATTAACATGGGGTAATTATAATAACTTATTACGCTTAAATATTGATAAGAAAAATATAAAATCCTACTTAATTGGTAACCAAGTTTCATTGGATTATGTGAGTAGAAATCTAAGAAATGCTTCGGGATATGCTTATGTAGCTGCTGAAAACTATAAGGGTAAGGAATCAGTTATTAAGTTAAATTTTCAAAGTAAGTTGCAAAATACATTACAGCCATCAACAGTAACATATGCTTCATCAGGTGTAATAAAGTTATTATCAGGTGAAACGTTATATGTTGCAGAAGATGCAATTATTATAAGAGATAATAAGTTAGTAGAATCGTATAGTATTATGGTAGGAGATGTACTACAAGCGGTAGTAACAGGTGAAAACAAGTTAGCAGTAGCGAGAATATCATCTGATGTGACAACTGCTTCGTTGGAAGTATTTAGAGGTAGAATTAAGAGAATTAAAGATAGTGAAGAATTCCAATTTGAGACATTCTCTTTATTAGATGATAATACATGGTATTTCCACCCAACACCACGTACTTTCGCAATTGATTCAGATACTAAATTCTATAATGAATCAGGACTTGTTGCAGATGGTATTGAAAAATTCTTAGATTATGGTGAAGAGTCAGAAAGAGGAAATGTTTATACAGTAGTAGCAATTGGTGAGAAAGCATACATGATTATTGATATGCCATACATTACTAACGCAGCTAAGGGACAGGTCTACAAAGTTGATGGTGAAACTATTAGTATTAAGGATGTATATTATTATCATAAGTCACAGAAGAAGTGGCTTGAATATAGTAAGAAGAATGTAGGAGCTACTATTGCGTTAAAATCTAATAGTGTAATTATTAAAGATGGTAAAGTTGTTTCAGCTAAGAGTCTGGAAAAAGGTGATATTATTAGCGCAATGATCGAAACAAATTTAAGAGATGCCAAAGGTACAGTACCAGGTTATATTATAGTAGTAGAAAATTAGGAGGAGCCGATGAGAAAAATATTTGCATTATGCATAAGTTTTATATTAATGGCTAGTTCTGTTTATGCAGCTGAAGGTGAGATGGGTTCATTTGGTGGTATTAGTCCAGGAATTAAGTTGCCAACATCAACATCTTTAGCACAGACTAGTGCAAAAAAAGTTTCAAAACATACATTACCATATAAAGAGAATATTTATCTTTCAGGAAAGGCAGAAACAGTAGAAGGAACTATAGAGATTAAGCCTGGAAAAGAAATGGATAAAGAAGCTGGAAGTGGGAGTTACACAGAAACATATGTAATGAAAGCTCAAAATGCAAAAAATACAGCAAGGGTAACAAGAACAATTACATTTGATACACAATATACATATGATTCAAATTTAAAACAAGCTACAAAAGTATCAAAGGTAAAAAAATGGAGCGAAATAGTTACAGTAAATGGTAAAACATATAAATTAGATAGTGATAAATCAAGTTACAGCAAGAGTATACTAGAAGATTACACACCAGGGGTTCTATATTATAGAGGAGATATCCAATATGATGCAGTATATACTTCAGGGTCGGATACAGTTGTAACAGTATCGGTGAATGGTCCCATTTATGGCTATGACCAAGCTTTTGCAAAGTCAGAAACTCAACGAAGAAGTATTACAATTGACCTTGGAAATGGAGAGGGCTATGCAATAGAAGAAACACCAACATACACAGTGCATAGAGATATTCAATATGATACAAATGAACCTACTGCAATAAGTATGGCAGGAAATTACAAAGAGATTATCAGAAATGAAGGTGTTTTAAGTTATAACATTTTACAAGGAAGCAAAAGTTTATATGAAGATGAAATGTCCGGTATGATTAATGTAGACAGTACACCAACAATTGAACAGCTTTCAATTCCAACAGCATTAAATATTCAAGGACATCCAGCAGAAACACAAATTAAAAAGATGTATAGTATGAAGATATTTACTGAGAATCCAAGTACATTTGCAGCTAACCAAGTAGTAACAAAAGGTGAATATATTAAAATGTTAGTTACAGCATTACAAATGGAATTACCAGAAGATACAACAGGTAAAAAAAGTTCATCTAAGAAAAAGAAAGTACAAGTATCACCATTTACAGATATAAAAGAGGGGGATATTTATTATAGATATGCAGTAGCGGCATATAATGCTGGACTTATAAGTGGTGGAACATTTGGTGCGAGCACATATTTAACAAGAGAAATGATGTACATGTATAATATTCGTGCAATGGGCTTAGAAAGACTAGGTTTAGCAACTATGGGAGCATATACGCCATTTGTTGATGATAATCAAATTTCAGCATGGGCAAAAAAATCACTATATGCTGCAAGTAAGTTGGGAATTATAACAGTAAGCAATGGATATATTTTTCCTAAAAAATATGTAACAAAGGCAGAATGTGCAGCATTCTTAGATCAATTTATAGATTATTTAAGATATGATTTACAAAAAGATTATAATGATAAAATGTTAATAGGTTAAAAAAAGGTTACTTCACTTGTAATGTGAAGTAACCTTTTTTTTGCTCTAAAAATAAAATATTTATTTTTTAAAGAGACCAACAATATTAGAGACCTGTCCCTAAAAAAACAGCAATATTGGGGACCTGTCCCTAATATGTGTCCTTTAAATTATTGGGTTAGGTTTTGGAGGGTGGTGATGAGGTCGCTTGGGGTCATGGTGTTTGGTACGTTGATACGTTTTAAACGTGAATTTTTGAGATGCGTCCCCGGTTTGGCTAGTTTGGTGATTTGGAAGGTTACGTCTTGGGTCATGAGGGTTTTGCGGGTGAAGTAGTTGTTGCGAAATTGTGGGCAAGCAACGGTGAAGACATCACGGGTTCCGAGATTTTGTTCTATGATACCTCTTGAGAGGGAGATATGGTACTTGAGGTCTCGGATAGATAGTTTAGTAAATGGTGTATGATCATAACCGTGTGATTCAATGTCAATAAGTCCGCTTTCTTCCATTTCTTTTGCAGCAGCGAAGCCGAAATGACGTTCTGTATTTTGCTGTTGCATGTAGTATGGTGATACAAACAAGGTGGCCTTAATATTGTATTTTTTATAAATTGGGTAAGCTAGTGTGTAATTATTTAGATAGCCATCATCCATTGTGATTAAAATTGGTTTTTCTGGTAAGCCTGCTTTCCCTTCTAGATAGTTTTCTAAATCATAGAAAGTAATAGGGGTGTAGTTATGATCTACTAGGGCTTTCATTTGGCTATCGAATACATCTGTTTGTACACAACTATTTTGATCTTCTGGTGCCACAGTATCTGCTATGGTGTGATACATTAGAATAGGAATATAATCCCCAGTGTAAATTGGTGTATCCCCTATAGGATAAGATGCCTCACGTCTAGGTGCACGAGGAAATGTATTATCATTCTTTACAACTAAATCAATGCTAGGGGCCTCAATAATTGTATTTGAATCATTATAAGCTAATACTTTTATCCTATTAATACTATTTGGCAAGGTGGTAGTATCAATAACTAATTCATAAGGATAATAAGCCTGAACCTTAAACTGGTTAGCATTAATTCTGTAATTAGCATAAATCATATTTTGAGCCGAGTCTTTATGATGTTGTAATAAAGATGAATCTGGTGAGAGTATAATTTCTTCTTGCCCTGAGAGTGTATCATAATCAGTTAGAGCCTGATAAGGTGAAGTTTCTACAACATCAGTAGATTTTGTTGTAATCCAAGGTTTTGAAATAAGGTGTTCATAAGTGTTAATATAACGACTATCTAAGGTTGGAAGTAGATTAATGTCTATTTCCTTTAACCACTTATTTCTGGTAAGTGTCATATATGGATTGTAAATCGTAGTAATGCGAGGGTACTTAATGGCTAAATTATAATAAATATAGTTAACTGTTTCAGCACCATCTTTGATATTATCTATATAATGTGCTGAAATATTATCATTGATGATAAATGTAGTTGTCTCATTAAAAGTGTGATAGAACTGGTTTAAAAGTTCTAAATCTTCATAGGAATGAAGAGTAATTCCCACATAGTTTGGAGCAAGCTTCTTATATTTATTAAGCAAAGTCCTATTAAGTTTTGTGTTAGTAACAGTAACTCTCTCAGATGAACTCTTAGACGAAGTAGAACTTGTAGCTTTCCCTGAACTTTGAGCTAAACCTTGACTTGAATCTTGTCCTTGTGGATAACAGATAAAATGTACATTATCTAACTGGGCTGTGGTAACTGTATTCTTCATATCTGTAAATAACGCAATATAATCATCAGTAGTTAAATTTGATGTAGGCAATAATGATAAAAATATAGACACATTATTTGATGATAGCAATTGCAAATCCTTTAATAATGTATTTGTATCAAAATCAGCAGTCATATTAACTGATAAATTCAAAGAAGAATCCGTTATATTGTTCATAAAATCAGTAATTAACTCGTGCTTATAAGGTAGTATCGGTGCTAAATTAAAGACCGGTTCTGTGTTTTGTATGAGTTTCATGAGTGCTACCGGTTTGTGATAGCTGCTCCAAACTGGCCATGATATAGCTGTAGAACCTATAATGGTAAGCACCAAAATAAGTATTAGACTCAGTTTAAGTTTTTTTGAGTATAGTCTTTTTGTTTTATAAGACATAATAACCTCCAATATAGTATAGTCCTATTATATTATAATGCATATTTACATGAAGCTTCAATTAAACCTGAAGTAATATATTTTCATTGATTTTAAAGGTTAAAAAATATACAATTAAGTTAATAAGGTAGCTTAATACATTACTTGTTTATAAATGGGGTAAACAAGTTCAAAAAGGAGGCACTCATGCAAGGAACAATAGAAGAAGAGAAAGTCCCAAAAAGGTTACAGCGAACAAATAAGAGACTAAACTTAAGGGCTGTCAAAAAATTAGAACTTAACTGGCCGTGGACCATAGTATTTATACTAGGAATAGCTATGTTTATCACATTATCAACTTTTTACATACAGCCAGGTTCGTCAAAAGCTGTTTTAAAATTAATAAGCCAACAACCACTTATATTGGTAGTGAATTATTTACCACCCCTATTAATGCTCATACTATTATATTTTGCAATCAATAACTTATTCTATTCGGCAGCAATTACTAGCTTCATTTTTAATACATTTTCACTTGTTAATAGACTTAAAATAGAATTAAGAGATGACCCATTTATACCAAGAGATATTCAACTTGTTAAAGAAGCACTTAATACCGTATCAGATTTTCAAGTAGAAATAAAATATGACTTATTCGCATTAATTATACTAGCCGTTATTATGTTTTTAGTTGTAGGATATTTTGTTAAAGCAAAAAAGATGCGTAAAAGGACAAGAATTATAGGTTGTATCATAAGTCTTGTAGTGATATTTGCAGCTAATAAATATATTTATAGTTCAAAGGTTGTATATTACAATAAACTTCATGTAAGTAATAGAAGTTATATTACAAGAGTGTTTAATGAATTAGGCTTTACATACTGCTTTTTATATAATCTTAATAGTTACCCAGTTGAAAAACCAGAGAATTTTTCGAAAGAGTCAGTAGAAGATCTTATAAGTACCTATACAGTGCCAGATGCAGTAATGCCAGAAGAACGACCTAATGTAATATTTATTATGAATGAGGCATTTTCAGATATAGGTATGAATGAACAATTTACCTATACAAAAGACAATGATCCATATAAATATTGGAGAGAGATTATTCAGTCTAAGAATAGTATAGCGGGGCATCTTGTTGTACCAGGATTTGGCGGAGGAACAGCCAATACAGAATTTGATGTAATGACAGGTATGCAAACCAATATGTTAAATAGTATCCCGACATCAGCATTTAGAGTCGTAGGGAGAAATACACAATCCATAGCTAGAATTTTTGCAGCTAACAATTATCAAACATTATTTATGCATCCAGGTGATAGCTGGTTTTATAATAGATACAGTGTGTACAAATACTTTGGTATGCAAGAACAGATATTTAAAGAAATCTTTACTAAAGAAGATAAAAAGGGCAATATGATAGCCGATAGTGTATTAACACAGCGCATTATTGAGCAGTTTGAAGCACACACAGATGAGGCTGATAAGGGACCACTATTTTCATATATCACATCTATTCAAAATCATATGCCATATACAACAAAGAAATATGGTGAGTTACCAATAGAAGAAGTTCAAGTGTCTAAAACACTTTCACAAGAAGCTAAAGATTTCTTATCAGTATATATGGAAGGCATTAAAGATGCTAATCAAATGATTAAGGATTTAACAGATTACTTTGAAGCTCAGGATAAACCTGTTGTGCTTGTATTCTTCGGGGACCATTTACCGAACTTAGGTGATAATTATTTATCCTACAAAGAACTCGGACTAAATGTAGGTGATGAGACAAGTGTAGACAATGTTATTAATACGTATACTACCCCATATGTGATTTGGTCTAATGAAAAAGCGGCTAAACTTATAGACTTACAAAGTAAAAAGGAAGCACTTGATTTACCAGAAGATAATAAAATTAGTGCTAACTTCTTAGGGGCAATGGTATTAGAGTTACTTGGTTATACAGGACAGGACCCATATTTTGATTATATTAATGAAGTAAGAAAAGAAGTACCTATCATCTATAAAGAAAATTATAAAACAGTAGATGAAGGTTATACAAAAGAACTTGAAGAGTATGACCAAACCCTAGTAACAAACTTAAAGAATTGGGAATACTACAAGATGCGTTATGAAAAAATAACAAAATAAATAAGGTATAAAAATAAAGAGGGAATTTTTTATAAATTCCCTCTTTATTTGTGTGAATAAAAGTAGTAAAATAAAATAGAACAAATGTTCGACTGAGAATTGAATCAATAAGAAAAGGGGGAATAAGTTATGGGGATGCAAAAGAATATAAATCATAAATATATAATTGGCCAAGGGCAGCATAAAGGAGTTGTAGCCATACCACTTGTATTACAAGGTATACCAAGTCATCAGGTTATTACATTACAAAGGGAATCAAATTTTGAAGAGATATTAGGTTGTAGTATGAACTCACCACAAGTGATTTTATTAAAAGAAGCGTTTAAAAGAGCATATCAAGTTTTAGTTTATACATTAAGTTGCAAGGAAAATGGTAAAGTAAGTAGTAAAGCGTGGGATATATTTTTAGAAACTATAAGATGCTATAATTGGCGTGCTATGGCTGTGCCTACAGAAGAAGTTAAAGTAAAAAAGAAAGTGGTAGACTTAATAAATGACATGCGGGAAATAGAAGGAAGGGGAGTATATGCAGTATTACCTCATTATGGGGAAGCTAATCATATGGGGATTATATCTATTGGAAATGGTATTAAGTTAAAAGATGGTACGATATTAAATCGCAGTGAGTGTACAGCATGGGTGGCAGGTGTAATTGCTAGTGCAGGCGTGAGGGAAAATGAGGAGTTACTCATATACGAAGATGCTATACAAACAGATAAAAATATGAATAGGACACAGATGAATAAGTTAATTGAGGAAGGCAATATTGTATTTGTAAAAAGAGGAGAGAAGGTAGGCGTCGCAGAAGATATTAATACATTTAAAACTTTTACGCCTAAGTGGGGGGAAGTATATCATAGCAATGCCTTTGTAAGGATGGTTGATATTATAAAATATGATTTACACAGAATGATGAAGATTTATTATTTGGGAAGTATTAAGCAAGGGAAGAGTATGCAAGAGAGTAAAATGTACTTTAAAGAAATATGTGTAAGGTATCTGGAAATGTTGCAGAGTAAACAAGTGTTATATGAAGTAAATCCTATACATGATATAGAAGTATTTTTGGCAGAAGATATGAGAGGAGTGGATGTAAGTTTAATACTGAAGGCGAATAAAACAGGAGAGAAAGTATATGTGGGGATTGGGTATAATAGGTTAATTGGATAGAGAATATAAAGAAAATAGCCAACAACTAATGGAAAATGTTACATAAATGTTAAATTTTAAATGTAATATATGGAAAAATAAATTAATATATAATTAGTTTTAATAGCATATATATCAAGGCCTAGAGCCTTGTTTTTTTAGTTAAATAATATGTTGTAAAAATATGAATATCCTATGAAAATACGTGTATTCCAGTAAATGGGTGTTGAAATGGGGGATAGGCCCAAGCTATAATAAGCACATGGAGCACGGGAGTGTTCGAGAAACGCAAAAGACGAATTAGGGACAAAAAGTATTACGAAATATTACAGAAATATTAAAGTACATAAGCACGTTAAGTTGCTTATTAAATATAACAACAAATTCCCCCCTTACATGTATGTGTCTTTGCGAAGCTTATAACTAGAAATTACTTAAAAACACACACCATATTAGGAGGATTATATAATGAAATTACGTCAAAAGTTAGCAGTAGTTCTTGCATCAGCTATGGTAGTAACAGCTGTGCCAGTAGTAACAATGGCTGCTTCAACAAATAGTTTAACAAAAGAAACATTAACAGTAGCAAAAGATACTACTTTTGCAGAACAAACAACAGCAAACTCATTAAAAATTGATTTTAAAGATAATACAAATAAAGAAGCTGAAACATTCTACTTAAAACTTACAAATGCTAAATGGAATGAAGATGCAATCGCAAAATTCAACGCATCTAACTCAGTAGTAAATTACGAAGTACAAAATGCAACAACAGTTAAAGTAACAGTAGCAAAAGGTGCTGATACAACTCAAACATTACCAATCTTAGCTACAGTAACAGGTGGAGAAGCTACAGTAGAAGTTGTAACTATGGGCGGAAACACAACAGTATCTAAAGGTTCATATGTATTCGCTACAACAAGTGATGCAGCAGTAAAAGTATCAGTAGATGGAACAATTCCAACATTCTACACAAATGGTAAAATTGCTGACGTTGTAATTACAGAATCTATGGCTGGTGCTTTATCAAGCTTAACAGGTGAAGATAAATACATCGACCTTGAAATCGAAAACAGTGGATACAAATTCACATCAGTTAACCCAACAATCACATTTGAATATGGATTTAACAAAGGTGAAACAGTAAAACCAGAATTCGAAACATATGACAATGGAACAGGATTAAGAATTAAATTACCAGCTATCAAAGGTAATGGTATTGGACAAATCAGAATTGCTGGTCTTCAAGTAGCAACAAATGACAAAGCTCCTGCAACAGGTGACTTCACAATTTCTGTATTCGGTGACAAAACTGAAAAACAAACAGGTGTTAAAGTTGGTGAAATCACATCTTACGGAAGCAAAGTAGAAGTTGCTGATGCTGATAAAGTAGAAATTAAAGCTGGTGAAAAACAAACAGTTAAATTCGCTTTAACAGAAACAGAAAAAACATCATTCATCAATGGTCGTGAAGTAGACTTCAACTTAGATAACGGTTACATCATGGATCAAGTAACAACAAACAATAAATATGATGAAGAAAAAACAATCGAAGCTGTACAAAAAGCTGTATCAGTTAAAAACAATGGTGAAGCATTAACAATTACAGGCGTAATAGTAGCAAACAAAAAAGTAGTAGGATTCTCAGCAATCATGAAAGCTACAGATGCTACAGATAAAATTGAAGTTGCTATGCCAGTAGTTGGTGGATTAACACAATCAGGAGATGTAACAGTAACAGTTTCTGGTCGTGCAATCGTTGATGAAGTACAACACGTTCTTACATCAATCAAAGAAGCTTTCACAGTAAATACAGAAGATGCTACACTTAAAGTAGGTCTTCAAGGACAAAAAGCTGGTAAAATCACAATCAAAGAAACAGAAAAAGCTATGCTTAACTCTGGAAAAGACATCACAATCACAATTCCAAAAACAAGTGGAATTACATTAACAACTGCTCCAGAAGTAAAAGTTGTAGATGGTGATATCAAACTTGGTGAAGCTACAATTGATACAACAACAGATGCAAACAATGCAATCGTAACAATTCCAGTACAACGTACATCAAGAACAGCTTCAACAATCGAAATTTCTAACTTTGGATTCACAACAGATAGAACAGTAGCTGAAGGTAAATACGATGTAACACTTGGTGGTGCAGCACTTACAAATACAGCTCAAACACTTGATTTAGCTGGATTCTTAACAATTGGTACACCTAACACAGAAGACTTAGGTTCAAATGGATTAGCAAAAGGAACATCAACATTCGTAATTGGTGAAGATAAATACACAGTAAATGGTGTAGAAAAACAAATGGATGCTAGATCATACGTTCAAGATCCAGGATACACAATGGTACCAATGAGATATGTTGCAGAAGCATTCGGTATTAGCGGAAACAATATCTTATTCTCAAATGGAACAGCTACAATCTTTGCTGGTAACAGAACAATCCAATTAACAAACGGTAGTGACGTTGCAGTAGTAAATGGTGTTCAAATCAAAATGGCTACAAAAGTTGTAATTAAAGAAGGTAGAACATACGCACCAATCGGTGAAGTAGCTCAACTTCTTGGTGTAAGCAAAGCTTGGGATAACACAACAAAAACTGCTACATTCACAAATAAATAATTAAAGCTAAGATAAGCTAATAGTTATTTAAAATAAGTTTTATAGATAAAAAGAGGATGCAATTTAATTGCATCCTCTTTTTGGTTCATAAATTAATATTTAAAATAATCGGAAATAAATAAATAATTTACAGGAAAGTTACAAATTTGACATAAATATTGCGTAAGTTACATAATATGGATATAATAATGAGTATATGACGCAAAATACCTAATTATGGTAAAAGCGCTGTTTAATATATATACATCGGAGGAATAGACAAAATGAAATTACGTCAAAAATTAGCAGTAGCTCTTGCTTCAGCAATGGTAATTACATCTGTACCAGTTGTAACAATGGCTGCTTCAACAAATAGCTTAGTAAAAGAAACATTAAAAGTTGTTAAAGGTGATAAAGAAAACTCAACAAGAAATGCTTTAAAAGTTAAATTCACAGATAATGATGGTACAACTGAAGAAGTATTCTACTTAAAACTTACAAATGCTGAATGGAATAAAGATTTATTCACTACACAATTTATTCCAGCAGGTGTTGAATATACTTACCAAAACGATACAACAATCAAAGTAAAAGTTGATCCTAAACAAATTACTGATAAAACAGCACACTTACCAATTTTAGCAACAGCTACAGGTGGAGATGCTACAGTAGAAATCGTTACTATGAGTGGAAATACAACAGTATCTAAAGGTTCTTATGTATTCGCTACAACAAGTGATACTGCAGTAAAAGTAGCAGTAGATGGAACAATTCCAACATTCTACACAAACGGTACAATTGCTGATATCGTAATCACAGAAGCTATGGCTGGTACATTAGCTGGCTTAACAGGTGATGCTAAATATATCGATCTTGAAATTGAAAACGAAGGATTTAGATTCGTTAACACAGATTCTGCTAAAATTTCATACGAATACGGATTCGACAAAAATGAAACAGCAGAAGTTAAATTCGAAACATATGACAGTGCAACAGGTTTAAGAATCGAATTACCAGCTGTAAAAGGTGACGGTATGGGTCAAATCAGAATCGCTGGTCTTCAAGTTGCAACTAAAGATAAAGCTCCAGAAACAGGTGACTTCAAAGTATCTGTATACGGTGACAAAACAGAAACACAAACAGGTGTTAAAGTTGCTGAAATCACATCTTACGGAAGCAAAGTAGAAATTAAAGATGCTGATAAAGTAGAAGTTAAAGCTGGTGAAACAAAAACAGTTAAATTCTCTTTAACAGAAACAGAAAAAACATCATTCATCAACGGTCGTGATGTAGAGTTCAAATTAGACAACGGTTACATCATGGATCAAAAAGTTGATGATAAAAAGAAATATGATGAAGAAGCTACAATTGAAGCAGTTCAAAAAGCTGTAAAATTAACAAGCGCAGAAGCTACAACAAAATCTGCTGATTTAACAATCACAGGTGTAACTGTAGAAGATAAAAAAGTAGTTGGTTTCACAGCAACTATGGTAGCTACAGAAGCTGTAGATACAATCAAAGTTGAAATGCCAGTAATCGGTGGTTTAACACAATCTGGTGATGTAACAGTAACAATTTCTGGTCGTGCAATGGCTGAAGAAGTTACACACGTTATTACAACAATCAAAGAAGCTTTCACAGTAAACACAGAAGCTGCAGTACTTAAAGTAGGTCTTCAAGGACAAAAAGCTGGTAAAATCACAATCAAAGAAACAGAAAAAGCTATGCTTAACTCTGGTAAAGACATCGTAGTTACAATTCCAAAATCAACAGGAATTACATTAACAAGTGCTCCAACAGTAACAGTTGTAGAAGGTGATGTTAAAATTGGTGAAGTTACAATTGATACAAAATCAGATGATGATAATGCAATCGTAACAATTCCAGTACAACGTACATCAAGAACAGCTGCTACAATTGAAATCGCTGATTTCAAATTCACAACAGATAGAACAGTAGCTGAAGGTAAATTTGATGTAAAAGTTGGTGGTAAAGCTCTTACAACAACAGAACAAACACTTACATTAGAAGGATTCTTAACAATCGGAACACCTAATACAGAAGATCTTGCTTCTAACGGTTTAGCTAGAGGTACAGCTCAATTCGTAATCGGTGAAGCTACATACACAGCTAACGGAATCGCTAAAGAAATGGATGCTCAATCTTACATCCAAGATCCAGGGTTCACAATGGTTCCAGTAAGATACGTTGCAGAAGCTTTCGGTGTTAAAGCTAGCGATATCTTATTCTCAAACGGAACAGCTACAATCTTCGCTGGTAACAGAACAATCCAATTAACAGCTGGTAGCAACATTGCTATCGTTAACGGTGCAACTGTAACTATGGGAACAAAAGTTGTAGTTAAAGAAGGTAGAACATACGCTCCAGTTGGAGAAATCGCAAGAATTCTTGGAATCTCTACAAACTGGGATTCAGCTACAAAAACAGCTACATTCGCAAACAAATAATTTAATATTTATTTGCAAATGAATAAAGCAAAAAAAGCAGTCCGCAAGGACTGCTTTTTTTATATAAATTAATAAAATAATATAAAAATATCTTAGCAAAAGATATAGTGGTAAAATCAAATAAGGAAATGTTATAATTAACTAAAAAATCTTGAAATTACTTGTGTAGGTAACAGCTAAGGTGAATACATATTACTGATTTAACTATATTAATTAGTAAAAATTAAGAGGAGATGATAAGAATGAGAAGAAAAAGATTTATGGCTGCAATATTGGCATCAACGTTGTGCCTAAGTGCACTACCACTACAAGCAAAGTCTGAGGCACAACTTATAACTTATGTAGAAAGTATTAAAGAAGACACCAAATGGGAATCAAAAGAGAAAGCACCAGGACTTAAAATTACTATTAAGGATGCATATAAACGTGCAGGAAAAACAGAGAAGGTAATATTAAAGTTAGAACATGCTACATGGGTAGACGGGAATGGCACAAGTGTCCAAATATATGATAGCCAAAATATACAAGCTAGTAAAATTGCATTAATGAGTAGAGGCGAAGATTGTCTTCAGCTCAATGTAGATATTCCTACAGACTTAAAAGAAGGAGACGAAATCAGTTTTGTAGTAGCATTAATGGTTAGAGTTAGAGATAAAGACGTTAATGTAATTATTGAACCAGGAGAAGAAAGTGAACTGATTGAGACACAAAAAGTTTTAATAGGGGCACAACGTGAAAAAAAGGTAACTTGGGAAGTAGGAGACATGCCTAGAGTGAAGAAAAAAGGAACTATAGCACCTATTACATTTACTGAACTACGTCCATATAGTATAGATGATGAGTTAGAAATTACTTTAAAAATACAAAATGAAAACCTAGCTTTTGGTGGTTTTGATTATATTAGTGAAAGTGTCCATGCTGATGATACGGATTATGAATTAAATTCAGATGACTATATAAACTATGCAGATGGTTTTGTAGGGATGGATACAATAGTTAAACTTAAGAAGTTTAATAAAGATGATCAAACAATTACCTTTAAGATCAAAGGTGGGAATACATCAGAGAAAGGAAGCATTACACTAAAAAATATTCCAATCATTAACAAAGCTGATAATGTTCAGGAAGAAGATGTACTTCTTACTTTAAAAGGGGATGATATAGTAGATACGAAAAAAGATATTGTAGTAGCCTATATTAGAAATAAAACAGAGGAAGAAGAAAAAATAGAAGAACAAGCTAAACAAGATGCTTTAATTGAAGAAGTAGAAAAACAAGAAGCTGAAAAAGAAAAACAAAGTGGTATTCAATTTACAGTAGGTAAAAGTTACTATACAGTAAATGGTAATCAATATGAGATGGATGCAGCTACATTTGTCCAAGAGCCAGGTTACATTATGGTTCCTCTTAAATATGTTGCTTTAGCTCTTGGAGTATATGAGGAAGATATTTTATATAACAATGGTATGATTTACTTTAAGTATGGGAATAAAGTAATAGAGCTTCGAGTAGGTAGTGATATTGCCAATGTGAATAAGATTAATATTCCAATGGATATACCAATTGTGCTTAAAGATGGTAGAAGTTATGCTCCGATGGGAGAAATAGCTAGACTATTAGGACTAGAGAAAGAATGGCATAATGTAGATAAGACGGCTGTATTTACAACTAAATAGATAAAGAATAAGTTAACCTAAAAAATATTAGTAGATATTTTAGGTTAACTTATTTTTTTAATCTATACATACCAACAAATGGACTTATTGGTAAAAAATGATAAAAAATTACATATATTATATAAATTAAGATATTATATTACAAAAATATTACATTTTGAAATTAAAATTGACTTAGAATAGTTAAATATATATAATCGATTTGAGTTAACAAATAATAAAACAGGAAACATAAATCATAAAGCAAAAAGGAGAAACTATAGATGAAATTACGTCAAAAATTAGCAGTAGTTCTTGCATCAACTATGGTAGTAACAGCTGTACCAGTAGTAACAATGGCTGCTTCAACAAATAGCTTAGTAAAAGAAACATTAAAGGTAGAAAAAAATAAAGTAACAACAGAAAATGCTGTAAAAATTAACTTTAAAGATAATGATGGTCAAAAAGAAGTATTTTACTTAGAACTTACTAATGCTAAATGGGATCAAACAGCAATTGATAAATATACTCCATCAGGAATTACATACGATAAACAAAGTGATACAATTGTAAAAGTAACAATTAATACAATGCCATCAGATAAAATTGTTAAATTACCAATTTTAGCTGAAGCTACAGGTGGTGATGCCACAGTAGAAGTAGTAAGTATGGGTGGTTCAACAACAGTATCTAAAGGTTCATTCGTATTCGCTACAACAGAAGAGAAAAAAGTTACATATACAATCGGTGATTTAAAAACATTCTATAAAGATGGTAAAATTGCAGATATTACACTTGAAGAAGCATACAAAGGTGCGCTTGCAGGGAAAACAACAGATATTACACTTGAACTTCAAGATGGTGACTGGGTATTCGAATCTATCCAAAACTTCACAGCTGAAGGTTCATACGGCTTTCCAAAAGATAGTGTAAAAGTTACACCAGATTTCTCATCTTCAGATAGAGGTGTGCTTAAACTTACAATTGATGCTACAGCAGTAAAAAGTGCAGATTCAATTGGTAGAGTTAAAATATCAGGAATTTCTGTTAAATCAACAACTAAAACTCCAGAAGAAGGACAAATTTTAGTAGACATCAAAGGTGATGGATTAGTTAAAGAGGGAACAGATGTAGCTGTAGCTAAAGTTTCTAAATACGGTACATACATCTCAATGGCAGATGATAAAGCAGTAGAAATAGTTGCTGGTCGTATCAAAGACGTTAAATTCACAATCGGTGAAACTGTAGAAGATAGTCTTGTTGGTGGTCGTGAATTCCAAATGACACTTGACAATGGACACTATGACTACAAAAACTTATTAAAAGATTATGGTAGTGACGAACTTAAAAAAGATAAAAATAATAAAGATATCGAAGATCATTATGTATCAACACAATTAAATGTGAAAAAATTAATGGATGCTGATCTTATTACAGATGCTGAAAAAGATGATGTAGCACTTATTGAAAAAATCTACTTTGATGAAGATTCTGATGGAGAAATCATTCCAGAAGTATTAATTGTTGAATTAAACAAAACAGCTCAAATAAATAATAATACAGACAAAATGACATTCAAACTTCCAGTTTGTGTAGCTATCGGAAATAAAGATAAAGAGAGTATTACAATCAAAGCTGCAGGTCGTGCATTAGAAAATGAAGTTTCAGTAAAAGCTGTAACAATCATTAATCCATTCAATGTAACATCTGAACAAGCTGTACTTAAAGTAGGTCTTCAAGGTCAAGTAAGTGGTTCAATCACACTTACAGAAACAGATAAAGAAATGTTCTCTAAAGGTAAAATTAAATTCCAAATCAAAAACAAAGATGAAGAAGTAGGAATTGCATTAAAAGATGTAACAGTAGAAACATCTGGTGGCATTAAAGGAACATCTAATAAAGTGAATAAAGAGGATAAAAACGTAGAAATCACTCTTAACAGAACTTCTAAAGAAGCAGCATCTTTAACAATTAAAGATATGACATTCACAACAGATAGAACAGTTCCAGAAGGAACATATGATCTTGAAATTTCAGGAGATGGTATTGATGCAGATGGTCACAGCTTAACAATCAAAGACTTCATCAAAATCTCTACAACAAATACACAAGATATCACAGCTAATGGTTTAGCTAAAGGTACAGCTAGCTTCGTAATCGGAGAAAGCAAATATATGTTAAATGACAAAGAAGTAACAATGGATGCACCATCTTACATCCAAGATCCAGGTTACACAATGGTTCCAGTAAGATACGTAGCACAAGCATTCGGTGTTGCAGAATCTGATATCTTATTCGGTAAAGGTACAGTAACATTATTCGCTGGTGAAAGAACAATTTCTTTAACAGCAAATAGCAATATTGCAATTGTAAATGGAAATAGCGTTGCAATGGATACAAAAGTTGTAATCAAAGAAGGTAGAACATACGTACCAGCTGGTCAAATCGCTAGCTTACTTGGTATCAAATCTACATGGGATTCAGCTTCTAAAACAGCTACATTCGAAAATAAATAATAAAAAAAGGCAATTCGTAGTGAGACGGATTGCCTTTTTTATACGTAAAATTACAAATAAAATAGAGAAAAATCCAAGCCAAGCCTTGTAAAATCAAGGTAAAAAGCATAAAAAATAAAATTACATGAATATTACAGAAAAATTACAATAATCAATTTGCTATTGATTTAATTTTTAAATATAAGTAAAATAAACTCAATTAAATAAATAAATTATTTAAGAAATTAAAATAATTCAAATATATAAGGGGGATTTCAAAATGAAATTACGTCAAAAATTAGCAGTAGTTTTAGCTGGTGCTATGGCAGTTACAGCAGTACCAGTAGTAACAATGGCTGCTTCAACAAATAGCTTAACAAAAGAAACTCTTAAAGTTAAAAAAGAAATTGGATTTTATGAAATTGCAACAGCAAATGCATTAAGAGTAAAATTCACAGACCATATTGATGGTGATGAAGTATTCTATTTAGATCTTGATAATGCTAAATGGGATGAAGATGTATTAAAAGAAGCAGCTGTAAATGAAGCTTTTACTGTAGATAAAGGTGTATATACATTTACTTCTAATGGTGCGACTGTAACATATGAAAGACAAAATGATGATACAATGAAAGTTACTGTATCAGGTTTAAAAGGTAATGATCCAATTGTACAACTTCCACTTTTAGCAAAAACTAAAGATGGTGATGCAAAGGTATCTGTTGTAAGTAAAGGTGGTTCAACAACTGTATCTCAAGGAACATTCGTATTTGCTACAACAGCAGAAAAGAAAATTTCAGTAACAGTTGGCGATGATAAAACATTCTACACAGATGGTAAACTTGCTGATATTACAATTGAAGAAGCTTACAAAGGTTCTTTAACTGAAGGTGCTAAATTCACAATTGAATTAGATGATACAGATTTCTACTTCACAACAGGTGAATTCGAACTTGAAGGAAAATATGGTTTTAGCGATTACGGCAAAAAAACTGTAAAAGGTGAAATTTCTTCAACAGATGATGGAAAAATCACAATTACATTACCAGCAATGCCAAAGAAAGCTACAGCAGGTACATTCATTATTAAAGGTCTTCAAGTTAAATCTACAAACAAAAAACCTGAAGCAGGTGACTTCCTTGTAGATATCAAAGGTGATGATTTAGTAGCAGAAAAAACAAATGTTAAAATTGCTAAAGTTTCTGAATATGGCATCTACATTAAAATGAAAGATGACAAAGCTAAAGATGTTAAAGCTGGTCGTACTGAAGAAGTAGAAATTGAAGTTGGTGAAAATGTAGAAGATAGTATGATTACAAGTCGTGACTTTGAAATGACATTAGATAATGGTCACTGGGATTACAAAGGTTTAGTTAAAAAACTTACAAATAAAACATATAACACAGAAGAAGAATGGTTAAAAGCAGCAGCTAAAATTGATACAGTAGCATTAGCAAAAGAAATTCTTGATAATGATGGTGACTGGGAAGATGACGCAAAAGATGGTGTTCTTTGTAAAGCTGAGTTTGATCAAGATGGTGATGGCTTAGCTATTCCAGAAACAATTATTTTCACAGTTGGTAGTGATGATAGCCATAAACAAGTTCAAGCTAATGGTGATTGTGATAAATTAAAATTCAAAACAAAAATCTGTGTACCAGTAGGTATGAAAGAAAAAGAAAAAGTAACTGTAAAAGTAACTGGCCGTAGTATTGAAAATGATGCATCTACAACAGCTATTAATATCCTTAATCCATTTAACGTAACATTTGAGCAAGCAGTTCTTAAAACAGGTCTTCAAGGCCAAGTAGCTGGTACTGTAACACTTACAGAAACAGATAAAGATATGCTTCAAAAAGGTGATGTATACTTCAAGATTACAAAAGATAATGAAGACTTTGATATCTATTTAACAGATGCAGAAGTTGAAGTATCTGGTGGATTAAAAGGTACAAAATCAAAAGTTAAAAAAGGTAAAACATCAGGAGCAGCTATTGAATTAGATTTAAACCGTGTATCTAAAGAAGCAGCTACAATTAAATTCAAAGATTTAACATTCACAACATCTAGAACAGTTCCAGAAGGAACATATGATCTTGAAATCTATGGTTCAGCTATTGATGGAGATTGGGCTTTCGTAGAAGATGATGACACAGTAGATAACCACAAACTTGTTGTCAAAGATTTCATCAAAATCTCTACAACAAATACACAAGATATCACAGCTAATGGTTTAGCTAAAGGTACAGCTAGCTTCGTAATCGGAGAAAGCAAATATGTATTAAATGGTAAAGAAGAAACAATGGATGCACCATCTTACATTCAAGATCCAGGTTACACAATGGTATCAGTAAGATACGTAGCACAAGCATTCGGTGTTGCACCATCTGATATTATCTTTGGTAAAGGTACAGTAACAATCTTTGCTGGTCAAAGAACAATTTCTTTAACAACAGGTAGCAATATTGCAGTAGTAAATGGAAACAACGTAGCATTAACTACTAAAGTTGTAAACAAAGAAGGTAGAACATACGTACCAGCTAGTCAAATCGCTAGCTTACTTGGTATCACATCTACATGGGATTCAGCTACTAAAACAGCTACATTTGAAAACAAATAATAACTATTTATAGTATTAAAAAAAGCCGTGGCAAAAGCTGAAGCCACTGAAAAAGTCTATGATTGTTCAATTACAACAATCATAGACTTTTTTCTGTTATAATAAAAGTATCAAATTCGGAAGGTGATTTTATGCTTCAACAACAACAATCTTTAGTTTTAAGTCCATACATGAAAATT
>JAZKZQ010000215.1:0-6045 GCA_045612745.1 Cellulosilyticum sp.
GAAGGTGCGGATTTATTTTACGCTTACATAGCATCTGCTTACTCTCCTTTTTATGCAAGAAAAGAGAAACAAACAATGGTGAGAATAACTTATGTTTATTAAAACGCTCTTCTGAACACAAGCTGAGCATCGCTCGTATAAATAGCATCCAGCATCCTGATGATTTAAATCCTTAAGTACTAGTAAGTCCACTTAGAAATATACATTTTACAAAGTTCAGATCAGGGAGAGTTATACGTATATGTTATCAATTCATCTACAAAAAATGAGTTAGATACAAATAAGAGGTGTAATATTTACAATATTTTTCTTGACGTGTATAAAACGACAAAAATAGCAAATAAAAAGATGTAATATTACTAATAAAAAGGAGGTTAAGATGAGCGAATCAATTACTTACCAGACATTAAAGGTATCTCAATTTAAATTCATACATATTTGGGAATTTAAAGTGCATGCAATGATTAATGAGCATACGACTATGCGTTTAGTTGGCATATTGCCACAGACTAGAAAAGAGGAAGATATTCATACCCAATATTTAACCCCAATAGAAGTTTATGCAGATTTAGAAGAAAAGAAAAAGGTTCTTTTTTGTGGCATTATTACACAAATTAAAGTGAAAAAGCAGGCAGAATATTATGTTTTAGAAGTTGAAGCAAAGAGTTATACATTTTTAATGGATATTAAGCGAAAAAGTCGTTCATTCCAGGATAAAAATTATAAGCTCCATGCACTCATTGATGAGATTACGAAGCAGTATCCTAAAGGTGATAGTATTGTAGAAATAAAAGATGAGCCACTTAATCGGTTATGGGTGCAATATGAAGAGACGGATTGGGAATTTATAAAGCGTATTGCTTCGCATTATAATGTTGGCTTATTTCCCCATGTTGCATTGGAAGGAACACATTATTTTGTAAATACACCTACAACCCCAGATAAGAAGATTACTTATTTTGAATATGAAGTGACAAAGAACTTAGATGCATATGATCATTTTAGAGAAAATGAAACGGCTAGTATGTACGAGATTGATTTTATTGTTTATAAGGTGAAGAGTTATGAGCTTTTTGAATTAGGAGATAACATCAGTATGATGGGACATCCATTCAGTGTTTCTGAATTAGTTTATGAGATGAAAAAGGGCATATTAGAAAATACATATAAAATTCAATTACAAACAGGACAGAAAAGACCTAGAATTTATCATGAAAAAATAAAGGGCGTCTCATTAGATGGCACAGTGATAGAGGTAACAGGGGATAAGATTAAGGTGGCATTAGATATAGATGGAAAGCAGGATAAAGCAAAAGCTTATTGGTTTACCTATTCTACAATAGCGGCTTCACCAGATGGTAGTGGCTGGTATTTTATGCCGGAATTAAATGATAGGGTACGTGTTTATTTTCCAACAAATGATGAAAAAGATGCTTTTGCTATAAGTTGCATTCAGCAAATTAAGGGAAATCCGGATGTAAAATATATTGCAACGATTTATGATAAAAAGTTAGTATTTACGCCAGATGCTATTACAATTACAGCGAATAATGCAGCAACAATTGTATTAGACAAAAGTGGCGGCATAAGTATTTCAGGCGGCAATATTAGTATCAATGCCAGTGAAACAATTACAATGCGAGCAGAAAATGATTTGATTGTTTCAGGAAAAAATCAAGTAGAAATTAGCTGTGACAAAGGTGGGAAAGTTAGGTTAACAGAGGGTGGAGATGTCATGTTAAATGGTACAAAAATTAAAATTAATTAAGGAGAGGAAATATGGCAGTTACATATGTGGTAGATGGTGCAAAAATTAAATGTTCCCAAGGTATAGGACTAAGCACGCTTCAGAAAATAGCAGATAATACAGTTTATCTTCATGATAAAACTTTTTTAACAGTAGCAGATAACAAAGCTTATGGTAATATCCAGCCCTTTTCATTATGTAAAAGTCCACAAAATCCATCTGTTATTGCAGCACAAGGAAAGCCTTCAACATGTAATCCTAGTATTTGTATGAAATGGATGAATGGTAAAACGGATTTAACTATAAGAGGAGAGTATGTCTTAAAAA
Organism: Cellulosilyticum sp.; assembly: GCA_045612745.1. Taxonomy (GTDB): domain Bacteria; phylum Bacillota; class Clostridia; order Lachnospirales; family Cellulosilyticaceae; genus Cellulosilyticum. The sequence continues at coordinate 2,075 of JAZKZQ010000215.1, forward strand.
GTGATTGCAAGCTGAGCTGCCTTTTTGGGGGGATTATTGAGATAGCAGATGATGGACAAAGAAAATGATAAGGGGAAAAAACGATGTTACAATATGAAAATATTCAATTGGATATACCTTATGAGGTTGTAAGTATTGAAGAGATTTATTATATTGCAGAAATGAATCATCATCATTATTTAACATTAAAGCTTATTGTAAAAGAAGATCAATTAGAAGTATATACAACAAATAGTACAGAAGGAAAACAGGTTAGGCTTTTGATACAAAATAAGCCTATTTTTAATGGAAAAATCATCAAATTACAAGCTAGCTATAAGCGAAGAATTGCAAGATTAATTATTACGGCTGTGTCATATTCTTATGATTTAGATATCAAAAGACATCAAGTCGCATTTAGTAATCTAAGTATGCCTTATACAGAGGTCATTAAAAAGGTATTAAGCAAGTATCAAAAGAAAGATTACCTAGATAAAGTCACAAAAGGAAAATGCATTCCTCATTTATTAGTGCAATATGGGGAGACAGATTGGGAATTTTTAAAGCGTCTTGCCACCCATTTTGAAACAGTATTAGAAGTAGATGCAGCAGCACCATTTAGTCGTATTTACTTCGGATGTGAGCCAAGGCCTCTTGAAAAAGAAGCATATGAGGGGACAGATGAAGTCTTTAAAGGTCATGATGCCTTTAAGGATACAATGATTAACTATGAAATGTTTCACAAAATAAAAGTTTTGACTCAAGATGATTTATATGAGCAGCACTTTATAGGTTGGCAAGTGGAAAGTAAGGTTTATATACCGTTAGGTGTGGAAATTACTTATGAAGGGAAAAAGGTATGTGTGGCAAAAGTAGAAATGCGAAGCATACAGGGAGAAATTATCTTTCATTATGAGTTGAAGTTTCAAAAAGCTATAAGAACAAGTTATTGCTATAATACACAGTTAAAAGGTGTAAGCTTAGAAGCGATTGTAAAAAAGCGTAGAGATAATGAAATGCAACTCCATTTTTGTATCAATGAAGCATATGAGGTCAATGCAGCCAATCAATGGTTTCAGTATGCAAGAGAAGTAAGTAATTTTTATATTATGCCTGTAGAAGAAAGTAAAGTACATACACTCTTTTTAACAGGTGATGAGAAAGATGTCGTCGTAACTCATGGCATACGTATAGCTGGGCCAAAGGAAAGATATTATAGCAAAATAGCTGATCCAAATTGTAAGTCGTATAGTACGGTAGATGGACAGGAACTTTTAATGACCCCAGATATAGTACAAATAGCTGAAGATGATGGTAAGCAGGTACAGTTTACTTTAACTAAGGATGGTAATATGAGCATTACTGGACAAAAGATTAATATTCATGCTAATGGCAAAATGGAAGTAGGTACTAAGGCACCTTATCATCCTAAGAAAAATCCAACTAAACCAAAAAAAATAGTACTTTCAGCCAAGAATATATTGGTAGTTACAAAGAGTTCAAATCATGCTGTAAATACCGGCCATAATATACAGCTAGACAAAGAAAACCATATACGTGGCAATGTGAAGTTACAGGAATAGAGGGGAGTTATTGCATGAAGTATTTTGAAATTGTTGTAGATGAAAGGATACATTATAAATATCAAATACAACAGATTGAGTGGCACAAAGAAAATGAAGAGTCATTTGGCGTAGGGTATTTTAAAGGTGAGGAAGAAGAAGTGCCTGATTTTATTATTTTTGATAAGAAAATTTTAGTTTCTAATGCATTAAAACAGGTCATTGAGATGTATGATGATCTCACACAGTTTACTTTAGTCGCATTAAGTAATTTAGAACTAAAGGTTCAAAAAGAATATTATATGTTAGAAGTAGCTCATATAGATGCATTAAGTGAAAAAACGACTTATTAAAAAAATGGTTGGATTGATACCATGTATTTTAGTTCTCAGAAGGTAGGAGATTATAAGGTTTTTCATTTACAAGATCAAAAAGCCAATGCTTTTACGCCAATACATCTTTTTGTAGATTTAGATATTGTTGAAAGTATTTTAAGAAGAGCATTATGGGGAATGTGTTTTAAAGAAATATTACTGGAGGCGTAAAATGGAGTTTTTAGATGTAAAGATTGCTAGGCTTCAGAAAAATCAAAGGTTCATTAATCATGCAATAGAAGAAAAACAAGAGCAGCAAGTGCAAAAGGAAGGTTTACCTCAAGTATATGTTTATGAAGAAGTGGATTGCTTCAATGGGATGGTTAAGTTAAGTATGCCTAAAGATTTATTTGAGAAATGTAGTAAAGAAGAAGATTGTATGATTTGGAATACCCCAAAATTATTAAATCTAATATTAATCCGTCATAAGATATAGAGCAATTTGGACTTGAAAATAACGTTTATATGGAAATTTTAGAAGCGTGGCAAGAAGAAAAATCAGCATATACAGTGCAGTATACAAAGTCAAAAATACCTACTGCAATGGGGGAGCTTATTCAAATATGTTATGCCTTGTGCAAACAAAATGAACGGGTAAGTCTCATATTTACCTATATAGAACAGGAGGAAAATGCTTTAAAGCCTCTAGTAGAGTATATGTTACAACATATTGTATGGCAGGGAGAAGAAGAATGCGGGAAATAGAAGAAGAATTTTTTAATAAACATATGGATGTTACATTGAAGGAATATCAAAATCAAGTGTTAACTTATTTAATACAGCATAGTGATGAATTTAGGCAACAAATTCTTAAGAGTTTATCTATGTTAGGAGCGTCTTTAAGCGAAGATATTAAGATTGGCTCTATTTGTTTTTCATTATTACAAGTAGGCTTTTTAAATGAAAGCTATGAAGTGCTCGTAGAAGCTTATGGCGAAAAAAGCTATTTAGAACCATTAGGGAGTGTCTCTTTTTTTCTCAAGGATGTATTTGAAGGATTAGATGTATTAAAAAAACAGTGGCAAATGGCAATTAAGCCATATGTGGGGAAAATAAGAGTATGTAGCTTGGAGCATTATATCTTAAGGGGGCTTAAAGTATATAATGAATATTTTACTTATTTTATGATGCAGTGGTTACGCAATTGGGATGAAGAAGAAAGTTTCATGGTTTTTCACAAAGCACCAGTTTTAAGAATTAACTGGGGTGGCTATAAAGATGACGTACATTTAGTGTATGTTTATGAAGCAAAGCAAAAGGAACAAGAAGATTTAAAGAAAAGTATGATACAAGGGGAAAATCTTATATTTAGTCAATGGCAATCTATCAAGTTAGGTGACTTTAAAATTGAATGTAAGGATTTAACAGGAATTAATTTTAAGGGTGCACAGCTTAAGAATATAAATATAGCCACATGCTTAATGCCTTACGCTAATTTTAGAAAGGCCACTTTAAATAATAGCTACTTTGAATCATGTGACTTACGACTAGTGGATTTTACAGAAAGTGTTTTAGAAAATGTTACATTTAAAGATTGCATATTAGACAAAAGTGATTTTGAAAAAGCAACTTTTAAGCAAGTGAAGATTATTGAAGGGGAAAAAATCATCCTATCAAATGGAATCAAGGAAGAATGATGTAGGGGGTAAAAATGTTAACATTATCGTTCACAGGGGCATGTTTGTTAGCTGGGGCATTTTTATGTGCAGCATTACTTGTTACTGAACCCACAACACATCTTTTAGAAAATACTGCTAAAGCTATAGAAAGTGCAGCTGAAGCAGTTGATGAAGCAATGGATGAGGCTAAGAAAAAATTAATGACCACATTAATATGGGGTATTGTTCAGATACAAGTAAAAATGAAGCCTAAAGAAATTGAAAAAGAGCAGGAAGAATTATTAAAACAAATAAACGATAGTACGTGTATAGGTAGTTATAGTATACATTGATAATGTATTTAATCAAATAAATAATATTTCTGTAAATGGCAATAATGCATTAGATGATTTAGATGAAACTACTGCAGAGCCATGGCCAGGATTTGAAGTTATCAC
>JAZKZQ010000216.1:0-33086 GCA_045612745.1 Cellulosilyticum sp.
TGCGCTTAAGAAGAATCAACTTGTTACTAAAGCGGTTAATAAGTTAGATGATGCAGCAATGAAGGGTAGCAAGAAGCTAGGCGATGGCATTGACCAAATGCGCCACATCATGAATCAACTTACCCCACAACCAGCATTGGCTATAGCCGGTGGTGGAAGCTTAGATGATATAGGCAGCACAGTAGATAAAATACAGGATGCCTACAATAATCTTAAAAGAACTATGAAAATAGATAAAGCTGAAACAGGCAACGGCGTTAAAATTAGTGGTGGAGTATTAGAAGATACAATTATGTAATGGTTGGAAGAGAATAGTGAGATATTTAAGTATAAGAAAGTAGAATTTAAGTCGCTATATAATAAAAAAGATTATAAAGGATGAGATGCTAGCAAAACAAATTGTTTACAGTCTTATGGATAGGGTATAATAAAGATAATACTTAGTGAGAAGGTGGAGACAAAAGAGGTGAGAATGTATGACGATGTATTTGAATACTAATAAATCATTAGAAAATTACAAGGCTTTAATGGCAAGTGAATATTTTATAGATAAATCTCTAATTATAGAAAATTTAAATGAACGAGTAGGGACATCTGATAAATATATATGCATCACAAGGCCTAGAAGATTTGGTAAGTCTAGTGTGGCAGATATGTTAGGAGCCTATTATTCCAAGGGAGTAGATGCAAAAGCAATTTTTGATAAACTTAAAGTTAGTGAATGCAGTAGTTATGAGATACATTTAAATCAATATAATGTCATCAATATATCATTTAATGAAATTTCAGAGCGTGGCAATCGTTATGAGGATTATATAGAGATGATTAGAGAAAAGTTAAAAAAAGATATTAAAGAAAAGTATCCTCACATTCAGTCAAAAGATTACTTTACTATAAGTGATATGTTACTTGCTACAAATGACAAATTCATTTTTATCTTTGATGAGTGGGATTATATTTTTAGTCATAATCTTTTTGTACCACATCAAAATGACTTCTTAGAGTTTTTAAGAAGTCTACTAAAGGATCAGCCTTATGTTGCACTGGCTTATATGACAGGTGTGTTACCTATTAAAAGATATTCCAGTGGTAGTGCACTTAATATGTTTGATGAGTTCACTATGCTTAATGATATGCTATACGGAGATTATTTTGGTTTTACTGAAGAAGAAGTGAGATGCTTATGTCATAAGAATGGGAAGTTAGAGTTCAAAGAACTTGAGAGATGGTATAACGGCTATTTTACAACAGAAGGAAGCAAGGTCTATAATCCATGTTCTGTGGTTAAGGCTTTACAAAATAATCATTGTGAAGGTTATTGGACCAATACAGGTGCCATGGAGGAAGTGACACAGTATTTGAAATATAATACATTAGAGGTACGAGATGATGTTATAGAAATGGTGGCAGGGGCTGAGATTGACTTATTTATAGATGAAGAATTTAGAGCTGGTCAAAGAGAGCCAAGGACGAGAGAAGAAATTTATTCAGCCATGATTGTACTTGGATTTTTATCTTATTATGACGGTTATCTCAAGATACCAAACAAAGAATTGATGCGAGAATTTGAAAAAGCATTAAGGGATAAGTCCTTTGGTTATGTCTCGGAGATTGTGAACACCTCTAGAAAAATGTTAAAGGCAACCATTAATAAGGACACAAAAATAGTAGAAGACATTCTTCATGAGATTCATAATTCAGAGATACCTATTTTACAATACAATGATGAGAATAGCTTATCTTGCGTGTTAACATTAGCATATCTTTCAGCAAGAGATAGTTATAGAGTAGAAAGAGAAGAGAAAACAGGTAAGGGGTATGTAGACTTTACTTTTTATCCTAGAAGAAAAAATGATACAGCATTTATTGTAGAGCTGAAAAAAGATGAAGTGCCAGAGATGGCACTAGCTCAGATTAAGGAAAAAGAATATGCCCAAAAGATGCTAAAAGAGTATGAAAGAATTTTGGCAGTAGCAATTTGCTATGATTCGAAGCATAAGGAGCATCATTGTAAGATTGAAGAGATAGAAGTTAAAAATATTGAGTTTCTATAAAAATATAGAACTCGATATTTTTGTGCATTTAATTTTAGAGAAATCTATCCGAGAAAGATATATTTTGCGGAAGATAGGCGTACATATATTTTATGGATATACAATGATAAATAGATATGGGGGAAACATTTATGAAAAATAAGAAGTATATACTCACACTAGTGGTAGCTATGGGAGCTTGCTATTCAGTAGGGGCAGCAACGGGTGTAAGGATTTCAGCATTACTTACGAATCAAGATATGATTGTACATGGCAGGGAAGTGAACAAAAAAGTCATTATGTATAATAACACAACCTATTTACCACTTAGACAAATAGGAGAAATGCTAGGAACACCAGTAGACTATAAAGGTGGCAAAGTTATTTTAGGTGAGCTGAGTGATGAAGAATATGGGGCATTAGTAGAAAAGCCTGTTCAAAACAATGCTAAGGTACAATATAAAAAATATAGAAATCCTAGATTTGGCTTTTCAATTTCTTATCCAGATTTTTTGACCGAGAGGAGTGAAGCTGACAATGGGGATGGCATTACATTGTATAGCCAAGATGGTGAGGTTGAGCTAACAGTATCAGGAGCTAATAACATAATGGGAGAAACGGTTGCTAGTCAATATGAGTCAGATTTAAGTTATGTAGATAATGTACTGTATCAGGCACAGAAAGGAAATTGGTACGTCATCTCTAGTAGAGAAGGAGACTACATATATTATACTAAATGCGTGGTAGGGGAATGTACCATGAATAGATTTGAGATGAGATATCCAGCAGCAGAGAAGGCAAAGTATGAGAAGATCATAAAGACTTTGGGGGACACATTTGTGACTAATGTGGATGATGAGGAGTATAAATAGGTGAAATGTGAAGAGGCCAGACTTGAATAGTGAGTTTGAGGAGATGTTAGCAGAACAAATTGTTTAGGGCTTTATAGATAGGATATAATAAAGATAATACTTAGTGAGAAGGCAGCAAGGTTTATAACCCACGTTCTGTGGTTAAGGCTTTACAAAATAATCATTGCGAAAGTTACTGGACGAATACAGGTGCCATGGAAGAAGTGGCACAGTATTTGAAATATAATACATTAGAAGTACGAGACGATGTAGTAGAAATGGTGGCAGGAGCAGAGATTGACCTATTTATAGAGGAAGAATTTAGAGCGGGTCAAAGAGAACCGAAGACGAGAGAAGAAATTTATTCAGCAATGATTGTACTTGGATTTTTATCTTATTATGATGGTTATCTCAAGATACCAAACAAAGAATTGATGCGAGAATTTGAAAAGGCATTAAGGGATAAGTCCTTTGGTTATGTCTCGGAGATTGTAAATACCTCTAGAAAAATGTTAAAGGCAACAATTAATAAGGACACAAAAACGGTAGAAGATATTCTGCATGAGATTCATAATTCAGAGATACCTATTTTACAATATAATGATGAAAACAGTTTCAAAATAAATAATAGATTAAAAATCAAAGAAAAAATAAAATTATATAAGAAAGAAACCTGCTAATGAACTAATTTGATTAGCAGGTTTCTTTCTTATTGATGCATAGTTTGGAAGTCACTTTGTCATTTAAATAAGTGCCTGCAAGATATTGACTATTTCATCTACAATAGGTTGAGGAGAAATAACTTTTACATAAGGTCCTAGAAATAGTATGTTTCTAATAATTTCATCTTTTTGAAAACGATAATAATAGATTTGCATGATTAAATTGCCGGAGTCATTAATATAGGAAACCTTATCATAAGGTGAAAATTTAAAGCTACAGCGGTCATAAGCCTCATTTTGATTACGTATTTCCAGTTGGATAGGTTCAGGTTCTCTTGTTTGCAAAAGCATTTGCTCAAAGTCTTGGATAAACTGATCATAGTTAGTAACTTTTTCTAAAAGCGTTACATTACTTAGGTTGGCGAGGTTCATTTTAACGGGGCGCTTAGCATCTAAAGGAAAAGCCGAAAGTGAAAAGGAGTCAACCTGATGAGTATATTCAAGTTTATATGGAATAAGTTTCTGATTTGCATATATCTGTCCATCAAATCCTGTATTTGTAAGCTGCAAGTAACGCTGTGTTTGAATGGCTTGAATGATTAACCTAAATGAGTGAATGATTTCTTTAGTAGGCATTAAGGTATTTACAGGTGAAAGGTTACGTATATCTACATAATCATCTGATAGTGGAAAATCTAAATCTTGACTTAATTGTTCTAGTAAAGCATCTTTTAAATCAGAGTCTATAAATAAATCTGCTTTAGGCGTAGAGAGCACGTAATATAACCAGGCTTTTTCACAGTATGTAGGACGTATAGGAATAGATACCTCACGTAAAGGAGCCATAATACCATTATGTTCATATAAAAGATTAGCATTAGGCTGATGTGCATCTAAACCATTAGTATTGATATTGAGCAGTGCTTCAATAAATTCAATAAACGTATTTTGACTATCACCTAACAACTCAGATTTTAAGGTGTCAGGTGTGAGTGCCACATCAGGATTATTAATATAGTTATTAATGTAGTTAATCATATAAGTAAAGTCTTTGTTCTTATATTTATTGAATAATTTCATATTGCTTTAATGTCTCCTTATAATCAGTTCTCATTTTTTGATGTAATTCAAAGTTGGTATGTGGATCTACCTTTGCATTTTTTCCGAAGCTACGTATCCAAGGCACCATCTCCATTTCATCTTGTACAGTAATCGTAAAGGTGAAGTGTCCATTTCCTTTTTCTATAACATGTCCATGTCGCTTGGTTGATAAGACATGATAAAGTCCTCTTTGATAATCTTTTGGTTCAAAGTAAAAATGAATAGTTACTGATGTTGAGGCATGAGGTGAAGTAGCTATATTCCATACATTAGCCATATTTTTTTCATATATTTCTGTAAGTTGCATCCTAATATTATCTTGAGGTGTCTCTAAAAATGGGAAACGGTCATCTTTAAAGTCGGTAAGAAGCTTAATGTCTGAAATATAATCGATTCTTTGTGTAAAGAAATTAGCATACTGATAATTATAGCCATAGAAGTAATGTCTACCATATTGTTTATCTACAATGACTTTAATAGGATAGGCAGTGACTTGACTTATATGCCCACTTTTTCCTTTATAGTTGTAACTAATAGGTGTCATCTGATGTATTGCCATTAATATATCCCAAAGTATATTATCATCAATGACAGTTTGAATCGTAGGATTCTTATAAAAGAATATATTGTTATTTTGTAGATTATGGAACTGTGATTTCGTCTTATTAAAGAAGTTAGAGGAAATATATTGATCAAGAGTAGTTGCTAAATAGTAACCTGGTATAGCAATGAAGAGGTAGTTATAAAAGAACTGAGTCATTAAATGTAATTGTTCTAATTCTTCTAGGCTACAGGCTGCAAAAATATCCGTTCCTAACTTATAATAGGGCTTTCCATTAAAATAGCCTGACTGTACGATAAGCCCTAATTCTTTAAGCTCCTGAAATCTATCATAAGCTTTAGCAGAAGTTATAATATTTTCGGCATCATCAATAAGTGGACTATTAATATTTTTAGTGAAACGAATTATTTCTTCATTTGTATTTAATAGATCTCGTATTGTACCAATGAGCTCATCATAACTAAAATCAGAATGAATGGTTAAATCACTGTGATCTAAGTCTTCGTTAGAAGTAGATATCAGTGTATAAGGGATATCTGTAGAATTTAGTTTAAAAGCTTGTAGGTATGTAAAATAAAAAATAAAGTCTTCTATCACATAGGAACAATTTTGATAGACAGAAGTGAGATAGTTTGTAGGACATTGAAATATATCATATTTAATACGATAGCCATTTTTATCTTTTTTTCTATTAGGAAGTTTATGAATATCTAGATATTCTTTGCCTAGATAATTTTCAATTCTTTTGATAGTATCATAAAAACTTCTTTCACTTTTAACCAGTTTTTGATTAACAATATCCCCTTTTGAATAGTTTCCATACATAAACATATGTCGTATAACATTACGAATAAGATCGTAGTTTTTTATATCATTTAAGAAAGTATTGGTATTTTTAGCCATAGTATCAAGTACCTCCCAAAGTATTATAACGTATAGTTTAAGATTTATATATTAGCATATTTAAAATTTGCAGGTTTTTTAAAAAATGTATTTTTATAAAACACTATAATTCTATTTATTGGTGAAATGAATTTAGATTCAAAGTGTTGTAAATTGATATGAAAAGTTGACATAAATTAAACAATAATCTAATATGATACAAGAAATACCAAGGTAAATAATGGTACTTCGAATGTTCAAAGCAAAGTTATATACAATTAGTCTATGAGAACAAAAGAGGAGAATAAGGAGGTTTAATGGAAAAGAAAAAGGTATATATAGAAGAATGGCCGAAGTTGAGAGATTACATTGAGACTAAAGATATAACAAATATAGTAAATTTTGTAATAGAACAGCTTTACACCTTTAATGGAATTGAGAGAATACAATCTAATACTTTAGAGGAAGGGATCAAAGCATTAGTGGAAGAAGAAATTATTCCAAGAGAAATTGCAAGAGAATTTACTGAAGCCATACATCATCAAGATGAAATAATTCGTTTAGGTAAATGTGAGGCGTTATTAGACTGGTTTTATAGTAGTTATAGAAATTATCAAGCTCTTCTTGAAAAAAATAAAAACTTAATATGCCAAAGTTATGGGAAAGTAGAATGTAAGTTAGGAATATATACGGGAGAATTCAGCAATGGATTAAAACATGGAACAGGAAAAATAGATAGACTAGATGGACGTAATGCTGTGATGAATTGGAACTTCGATAAGGAAGTTAAGAAGAGTGTTATAAAAAAAATTTATAATATGTTAACTAGAAAGAGAGATCAATCATGACAACAGGAGAAAACAGAGGAAAAACAAAGGTTAGATATATTATTGATGATTTTGATGAATTTAATGAGAGTGATGGATTTAATGAGAGTGATGGATTTGATGAATTTGATCAAGTAGAGGATTTAAAAGAAGATATTGCACCAAATAAGGAACGCTATATCATTGAAGAAACACTACAAGTTGAGCAACCAGAGGTAGAACAAAAGCCAGCAGCAAAAGCGGCACCAAAGGTAGAACAAAAGCCAGCAGCAAAAGCGGCACCAAAGGCAAAACAAAAGCCAGCAGCAAAAGCGGCACCAAAGGTAGAACAAAAGCCAGCAGCAAAAGCAGCACCAAAGGCAAAACAAAAGTCAGCAGCAAAAGCGGCACCAAAGGTAGAACAAAAACCAGCAGCAAAAGCGGCGCAAAAGGCAAAACAAAAGCCAGCAGCAAAAGTGGCACAAAATGCAGCACAAAAGCCAAAGCAAACTACAGGACAAAACGCGGCACAAAAGCCAAAGGTAGCTCATAAGCCGAAGACTTATACACAAAAACCACCTTATAGACCAAAGACAAATCATGTTAAAAATACAAATGAAACAAATGTAAAAGCACAAGCTCAAAAAACACAAGTTTCAAAAGAAGAAACTAAAAAGCAAGATAATAAAATGATATTATTAGCTGTTATAGCTGTTGTAATTATTGTTATTCTATGGAGTTTATTAAATAGTAAGAAGAACGCATTAAGTGAGACTGAAAAAAATATACAAAGTATGAATGTGCAAGAGAGCGTAGAACGTGCTACAAGTATAGCAAAAAGCAGCACACGTACAGAAGAAGATGAAGTAAAAGAAGTTGTTGAAAACTACTTAAATAGCTTTATATCGGCAGTAAATAGTGGTCATCCGGAAGAGGTGTTACCCTATTTAACTTATGAAGGACCATTATATGAAGAACAATTAAGAGTGATTCCATATTTTTATGAAGAGGGAATCAAAGAGAGAAGCCATGATCAGCTTATCTTAGACTTAAGAGCAGTAGATGAAGAAACATACAAGGTAAAAGTAGATGAAGACCTATACATTTTACGAAATGGCGTAGAGAAGCTAAGAAAATTTAGAACAACTTATATTGTAAAAAAAGAAAATGGCAGATTTTTAATTGATGACTTAATACAAGAAGAAATAACAGAGTAGTAGATTAGGAGACACGATGGAAGAGTTAAGGAATCAATATATGTACCAGACTTATAGCAAATGGGATTATACAGAAGAAGAGATTCCTATGCTAAAGACTAGGATGGAAATGACATTTGAACCTATTCAAATAAAAAATATTTTAGTTCCTCCAGCATATGTTTTAACGATTAATGATAATAAATATTTAGCCTTTCATATTACAAAAAATGAAATAAGCTTAGCCGAGCTTTTATATGAATATCCCAATTTATCTATACCACAATTAGTAAAGATTATTTTAAAAATAGGTGGTTTAATACAAGAGATTAATAAGGTAGGATATATTGTAGGCTCTATAGATTTAGAAGATTTTTGGATGATAGATGGTGACATTAATTCATTATTTATAAGACAGAGAAAAGCATTATTTAAAACAGATACACAAGAGCTAAAAGGATATAGTGCCTCACAGATAAGTGGACTAGATGTTAGAAAGAAAAGATTTGAAAGAGTGCATATGTCATGGGATGTGGAATTATTAGGCAGACTTTTTATGAAGCTAGTTATTCCTGAAAGAAATATTAGAGATTATAAAGAGCTAAGATATTTGGCATATAACATTGGTTTATTTAGAAAAGATATGTCTATAGAAATGTATGGATGGATAGATAAGGTCACAACCCAATACAAAGAAAATCAGTATGAAACAGTAGCAGAAGCCATCAAGGCACTTCAACAAATTATTCATACAGTTAATGAAAATAAGAAGGCGGATAGCAACATAGAAAATAAGTACTTTTATAATTTCATAACGCATACAGGACAAGGAAAAATTGCTAAATTGAGCAAAGAACAAATACAATCCATAGATCATATCAATCAAGACAGTATCTGGATTTATGAAGAAAATAATAGATTATTTGGTTTTGTAGCGGATGGCGTATCTAATTGTTCATATGGTACAGGTTATAGGGCAGCAAATATTCTTAAAGAGGTTTGCCAAAGAGAAGTAATAAATGGATTAAACATTAAGGATGAAACAGACTTATTTAATTTATATAGCAAAATTGTAAATGGAGCTAATGAAGAAATTTGTCACCAAATGTCAAAAGAGATTTTAGAAGAAGATGAAAGAAATATTGAAGATATTATGTCCACTACATTTGTATCCTGTTTACTATTAGATGGGATAGCTTATATTGTATCTATTGGAGATAGCAGAGCTTTTATATACCGTAATAAACAAGTGGTACCACTAACAGTGGAGGATAACTTTGGAAATAGATGTATTGTTCAAGGAAAGACTTGGGATGAATACAATGAAATAGATAAAAAGTCAGCATTAATGGAGTATGTTGGAAGAGTAAATGGGATCACTAAGTTACCAGAACAAATCACTTTTACAATAAGAAAAATAAAGTTACAGAAAGAAGATGTAATCATTCTTTCTAGTGATGGACTTACTGATTATATGGCAAGTGCTACAAGTAAAGATGTATGGGATATGAGTCATCAAATAGGAGAGATTATTGATAAACATTGGGACAAGGGTCTAGCATATATTAATACACGACTTGTCAGAAGAGCAAATTTCCATGGTGGAAGAGATAATATTTCAAGCATTTTAATTCACATAACGTAGATATAAAAGAGGAGATTAGAAATGGATTTTATTAAGATTAAGACACGATTAGACAAAAATTATATTTTAAATAACTGTGGGTTAAAACGCATTAAGGCAGAAATTGAGTTAGAGGTTAATGAAGATATGCGTGTAAGAGGTAATGCAGGTGTGCATTACTGTGTATTACTAGATGTAAGTGGCTCAATGTATGCGATTGATGAGAAGGAAAAAAGTAAAGCTAGGAGGCAGTCTAAGAAGCTTACTAAAATAGAAGGACAATATAATGCAATGGCCGTAACAGGCGTGCTAGCGGTTGTTGATAAAACGATTACATGCATTGAAAAAGCCGTGGATAGATTAGGTGAAAATGATAAAATTTCACTTATTGCTTACCATGAAGAAGCACGTGTAATTTTCCAAGGGCTTACTAAAAAGGATAAAGCACAAATTCATGAAAAATTAAATGCTTTATCAGAAGAAAATAATAAAGATAAGGCTACCAATATATCAAGTTCATTTAAACTAGCCAATGAATTAATGAGTAAGTATCCAAGAGAAAATAGAAAGATTATTTTCTTAACAGATGGTAGACCAAGTTTTCATAAATTAAAAAATAACCAACCAATCGATACAAAAGAAGAGGCTATTAAGCAGAATGAGTGTATTGCAAAAGCAAATATTCCTATGGATTATATCGGCATTGAACTTTGCAAGTTAAAAGATGAGGAATTAGATTTTGCCTTCTTAGAAGAGTTATCAAAAGTTGCTAATGGCAATGTGCATTTGGCAGATAATGAGGAAACTATAGAGATAAAAATGGCAAATGTAATTGAAGGTAGTAGAGAAAGTTGTATTACAAATGCAAAGCTTAAAATTCAGTTTAGTAAATTAGTTAATGTAGGGGAGTACTATATGGTAGAACCTCAACAAAAGTACTACCCTAAGATGAAGTTAAATGAGAAACGCATGTGTACCATTGATTTACATGAATTAACTAAGCGTAAGAATTATAAATTCATATTTGATATTGGGATTCCAGTAGATGAAGAAATAGGTGAAGGTACCATTAATATGCTGAAAACAGCAATACACTACAAGTTAAATGCTGAAGATGACAATATTTATAAAACGCCTGCGACAATTTTAAGTGTTGGTATTGGTTCAAATGCAGTAGAAGCTAGAAAAGTAGATGGAGATGTTATTGATGCATTTACACTAGCTAGCGTGAAAAAATTTGATGACTTATATCGAAAAGCTTATGCAAAAGGTGACAGAGAGTGCGTAATTTCAAGCTTACAAAATATCATTGATATTTATCATGATCAAGGTTACGTAGAAGAAGAAAGATTAAATATTAATCTCTTAAATAAGTATAAAGAAGAAGGAAAAATTACTCAATCTGATATTAATAGAAGTGGAGCGAGTTCATCAACAGTTAAAAAGAATATTGTAAAAACAGTTAAATTAAAACTTGATATCTAAATAAACTTAAAAAATGACTAATATTGAAAGATACTAGAGGAGATTAAGCAGATGGGTAACATGGTAGGTAGCCGCTATAAAAATTTTGGTTGGTATAGATGTTTAAGAGATAATGGGATTGAAGAGCTTTATAAAATGATAGATGATGCACATGATATCATTGATAAACAGCCATACAATGCAGCTAATTCAATCAGGGGTTTCTGGGAACATATGATGGATTATATAGGTAGAAAAGAGAATATACCTAGTCTAAGAGAAGGCGGCAAGAATGATAAAGATCAAGATGCGAGATTAGTTGAGAAAATCAATATTTTATATGAAAGAAAGATTATTAATAAGAGAACTAAAGATAGACTGACTAATATAAGAAAAACTTGTAATGAAAAATTACATCATGGGCGTCACGGTGAAGAAAGCTTAGTTCAAATTTCTAATGTATTTTATGAAACTTGTATAGTTGCTAAGAGTATTGTGGCAAGATATTTTGATTTATCACCGTATGAGGAGCTAATGGGCGATGACTTGGCAAATGATGGGCTAGAGAATAAGAAAAAAGAAAAAACGATATATATTTGTTCTAATAAGACACAGTGTGGTAGAAGACATAAGGACAATTATGCTTATGATTGTTGTACAAGCTGTGGTGCACCAATAGAAAAAATAATTGTGCCAATTAAAGATGATGAAATTCAGGAAGAAGGAATAGCTACACCAGTTGAATTTGATCAAAGTAAAGCAGGAGATTGGTTAAAGGTATATATACTTGATGAAAGCACAGGGTGTTTAAGAGAGTTTAGTGAAATTAAATTAGAAGATGATGAAATTATTTTAGGTAGAAAATCATCAACTTCTACACCAGATATTGATTTATGTGAATATATTTTGAATGCCGATTATAAAGCAAGTGTAAGCAAAAAGCATATGATGATTTATAAGAAAAATGATAGCTATTATTTAAGAGATTTATCTGATTGGGATAGCGTACAAATAAAAGAGGACGGTCAGGAACAAAGAGTATTAGAGTATCAAGAGACTGTACGATTAAAACACAACACAGTCATTGGGATTACTACAGTTGCACTAAAGTATATAAAAAGATAGGAGACAATAGATGAGTGGGTGGCAAAGAATTAACTGCGAAGAGGCATTAAATAGGCAAGAATTTAAAAAAGATGATGAGCGATTAATTGTGCCATATATGATTGGCGGAAAGTATAAAGTAGAAGGTGTATTATCTCGTGGGGGATTTGGCGTTATTTTAATTGCTAAAAATACGGTATTAGGTAATAGGAAGGTATTAATTAAAACAATAATTTATGATTTACGTTCATCTTTTAAAAGAATGTATGATAGCTCAAGAGAGGAAAAAATCAATAAATTAAGAAGTAACTTAGTCTTTGAATGTAAAAATCTTATTAACTTTAGAGGCTGTGGAGAAAGCAGAATGCCAAGTGTGATAGAACTCGTATATGACTATTCACCTCAAATTTATGGACCACATATTGATGCAGAGACAGGAGAAACCTTCACAATAGATGAGCTAGCCTATAATGAACCTTACGTAGTGTTACAGTATATCAAAGGTGTAAATTTAGGAACCTATATAGAAGAAGGTATTGAATCTATATTAGCTAAGAAAAACTATACACGTTTATTATGGGAACGAGATGTCCTAATTTATATTAAAGATATCTGTATGTTAATGAATAATTTCCACCGCAGAAAAGAATTGGGTGATTTGACATACTATTATATTTATCAGGATCTAAAGCCAGAGAATATCATACTAAGTTATGATAAATTCATTACGCTTATTGATTTTGGTGGATTACTTTTAGTAGGAAAACAAGGTGATAGTGATAAATTTTATAGTCATTATGAAGGTTATGGACAAGCAGGTACAGGGACAGCGGGATATATGCCACCAGAAATGGAACATAATCCAAGTGAACTAGATGAACGAACAGATATTTATACGATTGGTGCCACGTTATATGCTTTATTATCAGGTGAGAAGCTGACGGAGCTAGACTCTAGAGAAAGTTGGGCAAGAATACCTTATGAAAAGTTAAAGGGTATATATAGTGATGAGACGATTGAAATTATTCGTACTGCTACCCAATTAGATATGAATAAGCGTTATCAAAAAATTGAAAATAGCTTGGACAGAAGTATTGGAGCAAGCCTAAAGAAAGTAAATAATAAAATAATCAATGGTGAGGATAAACAATGAATTTTGAAACAATGGGAGAAGAACTAAAGGTAGGTTTGAAAGCTAATAATAAAGCAGGAGTACACTTTTCGGTTTTAAATGTAGTGAATAAAGATCGTATAGAAGATATAAATAAGTTAATAGACAAAACTGGTAAATCAAAATTTCATTATTTTGAAAGAATAGCAGGAAGAACAGTTTCTAGAAGTCACTTATATTTAGGGTATGATGAAAGATTACATCGCCCTGTAACAATTAAAATGGCAAGATATAGAGATAAGGGTACACTCTTTGCTGTTTCAGATTATGAGAGTAAAGAAGCAGTTTTACGTAAACGCCAAATGTTAAAAAGACAGATAGAAATATTAAATGACATTAATTCACCACTTTTACCAGAACCAATAGATTACTTTGAAGTAGAAAATGATGATGAAAATCTCCCAGCTGAGCTTAGAAAAAATGAACCCGTTCTTGTATTTGACTTTTTATCAGGGAAAACGCTACACCACTATATTCGAAATGGTAGAAGGACTATTGAGCAGCGTAATCAAGAAGTAGCAGATGGTGAAAAAGATGTAGTTAGGAATTCAGATATCGTAGAGGTTAGAGAAAGGCTACGTGTTGTACAGGAAGTGATTATTTTCTTAAAAGAATTAAGAGAAAAAGGCTATGCCCATCAGACAATCAATACAAAGCATATCTTTATATTAAAAGACAAGACACCTAGGATTTTAGGGATAGGGGGAATCTGCAAGACCAATAATGATGTATTAGATCAAAGTGATATTAATTTTAGAGCATGTGATACAGGTTATTCAGCACCAGAACTTAACAATCCTAATATACCAGCGGAAAAAATCACATCTCAAGGCGTAGGGGCATTTAGTTTGGGTGTTGTAATCCATCAACTCATTGGAAATTATGACAACCTAGATATTCAATTAGTAGATGAATTTGGTGCCTTTAAATATCCAAATGGTATTACAGAAGAAGCAATCAAAAATAGCAAATTAAAAGGGTATTTAGTACATCAGCTTATTTGTAGGCTATGCCATCCAAATGTAGATGAAAGATTGACAGATTATGATGTGATTTCGGCAGAACTTGAAAAGATAATCGGTACGAGTCAAACACTAGAACAACGATTATCTAGTAAACAGTTTGATAGAAGAGCTGAGTCTGTTTCATGGACTTATAACAATCTTAACATTAAACATTGTGAGCACGATAACACCATATTAGAGGAAGCAGAAATAGGCATTAGTGTGTATAACAGCCAGAAAAAAATCAAATATGTACCAACAAAAGCCTATTATTGTTCAGAATGTGAGCAGTATTATATCGATGAAGAGATTTATGAAAACATTAAAGAGGAATATGAAAATATTTACACAGAAGAAGATGAGACCAGTAAATATGATTTAGTAAAGACACCAGAGGGAGATTATGAATCTGTTTACATTAGACAGTTTAATTCTACCCGAACATATATGATGAAGAATAAACTCATTCAGATGGATCATAATGTAAAGCAATGTATTTATGATGATGATGGACAGTTTGAGAAAAGGAAGGTAGCTCTAGCATACTATGCCAAAGGTGATAAAGAAAAGCTACCTCAAGGAAGGCTCATTGTACAGCTTCTAGTATGTGAGAAGTGTCGCCGTGCTTACATCACCAAGGCTGAATTACTAGAACTTGAAAAGTTATTGCCAAATCGTGACCAATATGAATTTTATAGCACCCATTATAAGGAAGAAATAAAAACAGCTTCAGAACTTTATTTGATGGATAGATTAAATTATTGTGTGAAGGACTTAACCACACTGAAGTATTCTCAAACAAAAATTACGTATTATGATAAAGAGACGAAAGGTACAGGTTCTATTATTTGCTCGTTACCATATTGCCCAGAATGTAATACATTCTATGTCACTGAAAGTCAAAGACAACAGCTGAAAAAAGAAAGACCTAATGCAATCTTTTCAGTAAAGGCAAGAGGTAAAACAATAAGTATGCCAATGATTTTAGAAAAAGGTTCGACAGTTTGTGAATATGATCTAAGTACGTTAATCAAAGAAGATATTCGTATATGGAAAAATAGTGAAACAGATAGGTCTTATCAAGTAAGAGGTGAAGCATATCGTTGTAGACAGTGTGACCAGTATTACATGACACCTAAAGAATATGCAAGACTAGATGGATTATTACCAGACCAAAATACGAAGATTGCGATTAAAGAACAAACAACAATTAAGGTACAGGAAGTATTGGTTAGTAAGAGCATAGAAACTTGTCCAAAACATAAAGCAGGCTTCGTTTCTAAAGAAGTTCAAATTGCTACATTTAATAAAATGAGTCAAACACCATATAAATACATAAGAAAAGAAGTAGCTTTCTGCCCAGAATGTAATGAGATTTATATGACACCAGCACAAGTACAGGAGTTTGTAGAAAACTATCCAGATATTTATATTCAGATTAAAGAAGTAAAAGGTAAACTCACAGCATTAATTAATAAACTATTAAAAGAAGATATATTTTAGGAGAAGCATATGGAAGACAATACATTAAGAGGAACGAGATACATGATGACAGAAGAAACATTAGAAAAGAAAACAACTGAAATCATTAGTATTAATGATGACTTTGATGATGATTTAGATGATTTGGGATATATAAGCACATCAGCGATGATTAAAAAATCAGAAGAAACAGTGGATGAATGTATCAGAGTGCAAGAGTTTGGCACTGAGATGACAAAAGAGGTTGTGAATAAAAATGAAGACATTGTGACAGAACAAAGCTTAAGAGTAGCAATGTTTAATGCATTAGCAGATTACCTACCTATTAACATCTATTGTGATAGAAATGTAGCGAAAGAGTATAACCATTACAAAGCAGACCTCATTATTGAAAAAGTGGGCGACAATATTATTACAGTAGAAAGAATGGGCTTTAAACCATTTTATGTGAAAAGTGATAAAGAAAAACTTGTTACAAGAAATATGAGCTTAGAAGAATACATAGAATGGCTTAAACAAGATACAATTAAACGCTACAATAATAGTATTACAGAGGAAGAGTTTAACCAATTAGAAAAGCTCATCATTGTAGATGGGGAAATAGATAAAGTGAAGCTAAACTCAAATGAGACTTATATAACAAGACGTGAAGCACTTGCAAGAATTGCGCAAAAGTATGAGGTACTCATTGACTTATCTATGGAAAATTGTCATATCAAGTTTGTAGATGATGAGAATATATACTGTGCCATTGATGTAGAAGGCTTGGGGTATAAAATTTCGAGTTCTATTGGCTGGGTAGAAGAAATCAGTAAAAGATTGAACGTAGTTAAAACTAAGAAAATTAGATTTACAGGTGTAGCTGGAGAAGAAAAACTACTGAGTGAACTAAAAAAATATTTCCAAGTAGAAGGCAATCATACATTTGAAAGTTTAGCTTGGGAGATTTAAGACTTAAGAAAATAAGGTACATAAAGAGATGAAATGGGGAAAAATAATGAAGAAAAAATTCGTAGCACTTACACTTGCAATGACAGTATTATTAATGAATGTACCAAGCTTATATGCTTTTGAAAATCCAGGAATCATCGTGGGTAGAGCAGGAAAATATCATGTAAATTTACCAACAAGCAGCCTAGATTATATCGTAGATAAAACAACTGAAAAAGGACTAGATTTAATAAATCCTTTATTTGGTTCAACATATCTATTCGTTAAGGGAGCTGCCTCTGTGGAAATTAATGGTCAGCAAGTAAATTTAGCAAATAAAGTAATGACAGACTTAATTAGTGGAGAAGTAGAAGACAAAGTATTATCAGCAATTTCTGAAAAGAGCTTGAAAAAGTTGGCATCTGGGGTGTTAAAGTTCAAAACTGTAACGGATACTTACAAAGAAATAAAAGAAAATTTAAAAAATGATACAACAGATTATGAACTCAATCTAGTGATGGATAGACATTTATCTATAATTTCAAGTTCGCAGATGGCTGCAATGTATCAATACACTTATGCTAGAGTAGCACTAAAAGAATTAATGGATGCTGGACATATCAAAGTTAAAATGGCACCAAAATACTATTCTAGTTTTAGATCTGAAATAACTATAAGTAATTATGGAAAGGAACAAATCAAAAAAATTAGAGAAGACTTAAGTATTATTGAGAAAGCATTTAAAGAAAATAAAATCGCATAATTATAAAAAATATGCCACAGCTAGTATACTCATACTGATCTGTGGTATATTTATATTTTTACATGTTTCAGGGATATTTTCTGCCCATGGCAGTATCTTTGAAAATAGTAGATTTTAATGTTGGGGTATCTGTAGAGCGTGTTTATGAAGTGAAAAGGATTGATACGGACTACTTTTTAGAGGGATAAAAATGCCGTAAGGAAGATAATTTAATAAAGTAGCGTAGGAAGTGGAGAGATACATAACCTATGCTATTTTTTTGTATAGTAATAAAACTCAATTTCTTTAACTAGATTGATAGAGGGAAAAGTAGAAAAAAGTATAAAAAGATAAAAAATTGAATTAATTTAGCTGCTAAAGTAATATAGCAGATGTATATTTAAATGACATGATATAAACCAATAAAATTATTAAAGTTAAAAATATCGAGTTTCTATTTCTTATCCAGATTTTTTCACCGAGAAAAGTGAAACTGAAAATGGGGAAGCTGAACTAACAGTCTCTGGGATTAATATATGGCATTTTATGTTTCCTAACCGATATATAAATAGGAGGTGCTATAATGAATATTTCAAACCAATTAAATAATATGTATGCAAGTAATCTATTTACAAGTAGTACAAATAGCAGTAGTAAATCTAATACATATGCTAACTTTATTTCTGGTGCTAATTATTATAATACAATAAGCAAATATGCAATTGCAGCAAAGTATGCAAATAATGGAGCAGTTACAAATAATAAGTTGCCATCTACAGAGACACAATCCACTACAAAGTTTTTATCTAAATTTGATAGTAAGTACTCTGATTTAATAGACGCAAACAAGAAGTTAAAAGAGGAATTAAAAGATAAAGAAATAAATGCAGATATTGTGTCAGCAACAAAAGATTTTATTACTGCATATAATGATGTGACTAACTTTTTAGAAGACTATAGCTCATCAAGTACATCACAGCTTAATACGATTAAGTCTTCACATGCTATTGCTAGTAGTGTAGATATGCGTAATCTTTCAAGCATTGGTATTAGTAGAAATAGTGATGGTACACTCAGTCTTGATGAAAAAAAATTAACTACAGCATTATCTAGTAATCCAGAAGCAGTGACACGTACATTATCTAGTATGGTAAATCGTACAGAAGTAAGTACAAAAATGGCAAATAATGCTTCAAAAACACAACTTATTTCTGAACAAAATAAATCACTTGCAACATCTGATATGAATGATGCAACATATGAAGATTTTTTAAAACTATCTAAAAATCCAAGGGCATTAAATAACTATTACTATTCATTGTCTACATTAGGCATATTTATGGATTTTACAATTTAATAAAATATAAAGAGGGCTGTTACCTAATTAATCAATGAGATGAATAGGATAACAGTCCTCTTTAGTGTGCATATAAAATCCATTTATTATTGAAGAATCCCATAAGTTATTTTATTATTGTGGATTAAATGAATATAATAATGAGAAGGGATATTTTACGCTTACACTTGTATATAGTATTATGTAAATAACAGTATGCTTTAAAATATAGGGTTTTAGGAGACAGATATGGAGAAAAACTATAATAATTGTCCATTTAAGTTAATGATGCCAACAATTACAGAGCTGGATGGGCAATACATTGTTAACTTTGCAATTATGGGTAAAGTAGGAGGGAGAAGTCGAAGTGTTATTTTACAAGAGATAGAGCTCGCAGATAGATTAAATAATTGCTTTAAGTTAGAAAGGATTAATAAAAGATATGAAATAAAAGGGGGGATATCACGAAGAGAAGTTGAGGGGACGCTAGCAAGGGGAGGAAGGAATTGCTTCTTTGCAGCAGCAAGGTTGAAGATAGTTTTTTTTGATGAAGAGAGTAAGAAGCAAATTATAATTTATTTTGTATGGGAAGGAAGAAATAAAAGCTACTTAGAAGGTATTTGTTATCAAGAGGTATCACAGAAAGAAATTGAAAAGATAAAACCAGTGGTTCGTAATGAAGTAAATCAGCAAGAGGTGAAACAAAAAGAAAGCACAGTGCCTACCAAGATGCATGTAGGACAAGTGCATCCTTTTATACAAAAGTATCAAAAGGCAATAACTAAAGAGATGAATTATTTAAAGAATCAAGGGGGTAGAGAATACAAAGTAACTCATGGTAAATTGGTGAGTGCCAAAGCGAGTGAATATGCCTATGTATTTGAATTAGAAACCGAACTACATTTAGCAGATTCTGCGCCTGTGAGAATTAGATTTCAAAATAGCCAAAGTGATGGAGAGGTGTTAACTTGTGAGGAGTTTTCTATCATACTCATCTTCAAACAGAACATAGGGGAAGAGATTCCTATAGCCTACATCAGTGTGGAACCTTGGAAACTACTAAAAGCGTTAAATAACAAACTAGAATTATTTGGCGTAGGAAGTGAATTTACTATTGCACAGAAGCTTATTAATGAAGGGCCATATTTAAGTGAACAAAGACCTTTAGAAGAAATTCGTAAGGGGCAAAAGGAGGCTATTTTACAAGGGAGAAAGGAACCTATCACAATTATTTGGGGGCCACCAGGTACAGGGAAAACCTATACAATGTCTCAGTTAGCGTTGGACTTTCAGAAACGAGGTAAGAAGGTACTGATTGTTTCACACAGTAACGTTTCTGTAGATGGTGTCATCAAGAAAATTGTAGAGCTAGTTGAAGAAAAGAATGCCACAGAACTATTAAAGGCGGGAAAAATTTTAAGATATGGCTATGTACGAGATGAAGAGTTAAGAAAACATGAATCAGCAACAAGCTTTAATTATTGTATAAATAAATATCCAGAGCTGCTTAAACAAAAAGAGATACTAGAAGCAGAAGAAGCAGAGTTAATTGCCAAAGGCATGTTACATAGTCAGCAAAGAATCGATTTACACAAGAAGGTACAGAACTTACGTATGGCGCTAAAGCAAAAAGAGAGAGAAGTAATAAGACACGCACATATTGTTGCAACAACTATATCCAAAACAGCTGTTGATACAGTCTTTGAAAATCTTAAATATGATGTGGTCATGTTTGATGAGGTAAGTATGGCATATATTCCACATGTTTTTATGGCAGCTTGTAGTGCTAAGGAACACTTTATATGTGTAGGGGATTTTAGACAGTTACCACCTATTGCACAATCTGAGAGTAAGGCGGAACTAGAGCAAGATATTTTTTCATTTTTAGGCATCATATCTGCTCATGGAAGTAGTATCAATTATCATCCATGGCTTGTAATGCTTCATGCACAACGCAGAATGCATCCTAAAATTGCAAGATTTGCAAGCCATAGCTTTTACGAGAACTTATTAAAGACAGAAAAAACAGCAGCTGAAAAAGTACAAGAGATTACGGCATGTATACCTTTTGAAAATGAATCCATGATTCAAATAGATTTAACCGGTACATATTGCCCAGCAAGTAAAAATAATGATAATTCTAGATATAATTTATTAAGTGCCTTTGTAGCTTTTCAAACTGCATTAAATTGTGAAAAGAAAGGTTTACATGAAGTAGGGATTATTACCCCATATGCGATACAGACACGTCTTATCAAAATTATGATCGAAGATTATAGAAAGTATAAGAAAACCAATATTGTATGTGCCACGATTCACCAGTTTCAAGGTTCAGAACGCTCAGTGATTATCTTTGATGCAGTAGAAAGTTATCCATCTAAAAAGCCAGGTATACTATTTAATAATAATGAAGGAAATAATGTAACACGCCTTATAAATGTAGCTGTCACACGTGCCAAAGGAAAGCTCATTACGATTAGTCATAATAGGTTTTGGATGAATAAGCTTACCAATAAAGCACACCCTCTTTATAAATTATTAAAGTACCAAGAGCTAAATGGTAAAGTATTAATGAAAGAAGAAATATGTACATACTTAAGTGATGATAAATATAGGCCAATGACATTCTGGAGACAGGGAGAATATTTAGACTATCTTATAGAAGATATTCAAACGGCAAAAGAGACGATTAAGATTTCCTTACCAAGTGGTCAGCTTATAAAGGGAGAGGGGCAATTAGTACAAGCACTTTTAGCAGCCATTCAACGTGGTGTAGAGGTAGGTGTCAAATGCAATAGTTATGAAGCATTACCAGAAGCCTGGAAAAAGATAAGCGTAGGCTGTGACAACGCCATATTCCCACTCATTATCATAGATAACACAAAAACTTGGTATGGCGCACCAGAAGCTAGGACAGCCTTTGAAGATGGCAATAGTAAATATCTAACGATTTCGCCTACTGTTGTAAGATTCAAAGGCAGACGTACAACCGAAATGATAGGCGGACTTACAGAAATAGATGAAGTAGTAGTAGGCAATAAGCAAAGGTCATTATTAGATAAGATGCAAACAATACAAAGAAGTCAATCAATTATTTCAAAAGATAGACTGATGTACTTCGTTCAAGAACGTTATAAATGTAAGAAGTGTAAAGAAGCACTCATCCTAAAGAAATCTTATGCAGGTAAATTTTATTTGGGATGTAGTAGATGTGATCACAGGGAATATCTTACCCCAGAACTAGTGAATCATTACATTATGTTAAATGAAGTGATATGTAGAGAACACAATCAACTCCTAGAGGCAAAGTTAGGACAAAAGGGTGTATATATACAGTGTAATTGCGGTATGGAACGACATTATTTTAAAGCAGATGAGATTTAAATATATTATTATGTCATCTATTATTGTGGAGTAAATGAATATAATAATGAGAAGAGTTATTATAAGAAAGGTAGAAGGAGTTAATGAAAGAAATAAAGAAGTATAAACTATTAGATGCTAATGGTAAATTATATGAAAGCGAAACGAAAGGTGAATTTGGTGGGCATAAGAAATTAAGAATTTATGGTAAATTAGACTGTCCATCAGCAACAAAATACATAGCAAAGGGACAATATGTAGAAAATAGAGTGTTTTTTAAAGATGAAGCTACTGCTATAGCAGCAGGATATAGACCTTGCGCAAGATGCATGCCGGAGGAATATAAAAAGTGGAAAGGTAAGTAGTTGCAAGAAACCAAAGAATAAAGTTGCAAAATGGGAGGTAACATGAAACGAATATAAATAGGTGGAGTATGTATAAAAGGTAGTAGTTTTTTAGTTGAAGCTACTACTTTTTTTATAGAAATTAAGGTAGTAGCCTTTTTAATAATCATATATACGAGTTAGATACATTGTGTATGTGAGAATACTTTAAAAAATATAAAAAATTTGTATAATACTTATAGGAGAATTGCTAAATAAATCTATTAAAGGGGAATAGACATGAACGATAAGGCCAATATACTAATTATAGGAAATTCAGGTGTAGGTAAAAGTACATTAGTTAATACAGTATTTAATTTTGCAGATGGGGAAGGAGCTAAAGTAGGAAATGGAGGTGGTGTGACTCAAAGAATGCAAGTATATGAAAATAGCAATGTAAACTTTAGGATTATTGATACTAAGGGATTAGAGTATGGATTGATGTCACAAATTCAAACTAAGCATGCTATTGAACAATGGTCAAAAGCAGGAGTGAAAAAACGAGATGAAAAAAAATATATTCATATTATATGGTACTGTATAGATGGAACATCTAAAAAAATATTCAATCAAAGTCTAAAAATCTTAAAAGATGTAGCTCATCTTTGGAAGGGGATACCGGTTGTTATAGTTATAACTAAATCATATTCAGAAATTGAAGAAGATGAAAATAAAAAAATGATAAAGGAAAGTCTAGATAAGTATAAGGGAACAAAAGGATTGGAGATATTAGATATTATTCCTGTAATTGCACAGCAGTATAGTATTACAAACGATATTGTAGTACCTACTAAAGGTATTGATCAACTAATAGAGAGGACAAATGAAATTATCCCAGAAGCATTGAAATTAAACCAAAAAGCTGTGTTTAATTTAAATTTAAAGATAAAAAGAACAAATGCAAATGCGTTAGTTATAGCTGCTGTCTCTGGAGCCACGGTCGTTGGAGCTATACCTATCCCTGTAGCGGATACCGCTATTTTAACACCATTACAGGCAAGTACAGTAATGGGCATTATTAATATATATGGGGGGAATAGAGATAAAGAGATGTTGAAAGAAATAGGACGGGCAATAATTGGGTGTGGTGCTATTGGAGTAGGGGCTAAAGGAATTGTTTCTGCATTAAAGGCAATACCAGGTATAAATATTGCCGCATCTATTATAAATGCTTTTGTTGCAGCTATAATTACACTAGTAATTGGTGAAATTACAATTATAATTATGGAAAAAATATGTAAAGGGGAGATTGAGCCTGAGGACCTTGATATCATTAGAAAGATGGTAGAAAGTGAGTTTGCAGATAGTATAGGTAAATACAGGGGAGGATTAGATGAATTGATGAAAGGAAAAAATGTACATAAAGTAGTGACTGAAGCTATTGGTATCTTTAAAAATAGAAAAAATTAATTAGGTAATAATGAAGTTAAATAGTTGATATTATTTATATAGGTTAGTAGGATTTTATAGAAAGGGGGCACCTCAAAATCGGGGTTATTACTCAACCTTAGGTATTTTAAAGATAGCTCAGTAAATTAAAATGACATTTTGGAATGCTGATTTTTACTGAGATAATTCTTATGTTGTAAGTGTAAAATAAATCCTTATCTTCTACAGTAGGGCATATTATGACTGAGAAGATTATTAAAGGTACCCCTATTTATACTAAATCTATTTGCTTATCTAAAGTTAATTGTAGAACTCAAAAAAATGAAGTACTAGAGGTGGCATTAACTCAGATTAAAAAAAGAATATGCCCAAAAGATGGTGAAGGAATATAGAAGGGTTTTAACAGTAGCAATCTGCTATGATTCGAAGAATAAGGCACATTGTTGCAAGATAGCGAAAATATAAGCTAGATTAGCTAAAGTAAATGGAGTAAACAGAATTAACTGCAGCAAGAACAGTATCTATTATAAAATAATATTTATGATCTTTATGTAGCTAACCATGATAAAGGGTTAGCTATATTTTTATGTGAATTTATTTTAATAGAAACAATAAAACATGGTATATAAAAGTTTGAACAAGGATTTGGGTATAGAAAAATATAGAATGAATATAATAAATATAATTAATATTATAAAATATTATAAGATAATTAGGGTACTTATTTAAGGTTGAAATTTAAAATTATTATATTAGTTGGCTTGAATAGTAATAGTATTTCTTATTTTCCAAGGAAATAGAAGCATAAGTATTATAGATGAACAAACTATGGAAAAAGCAGATGTATGTAGGTATAACTGAAGCGTAAAAAGGGTTATTTAAAGTGTTTTTGAATTATTAGTGAGAAAATATATTTAAATAAGTAAAATATAATGTATAATTATTAAATGTATAATAAATTAATTATTTATAAAAATTTTAAGTAGGTACTAAATGTTTTTTAATATAAAAATATAGAATATAAAATTGACATAAAATGTAACTTGAATATTAGGAGGATAATACGTGATAAAGTATTTTTGTAAGGAATGTAATACATATACAGAAACTAGTGAATGTAGTGTTTGTCATAATAGGACGGAGATGGAATCAAAGGTCTTTTGGTGCCCAGAATGTAATGTACCTACATATGAAGAGATTTGTGAAAGATGTCATACAAAGGGAGAGTATCTTACAACAGATGTAAGACCAGTATTTCCAGAAGAAAAATTATTATTGTCTATTTTATTAGATGATATGGAAGTACTTAAGGGAAAAGCTGTGTGGAATGGTGTAGGAAATAGGTACTTTATTAATGGTAAGAAACTTAAAAATTCATTAAAGCAATTAATTAAAAAAGATGTAGAGGGATATGCAGACAAGGTTGCTGAAAGATTAAATAGTGAAGAGAGTTTAATGTGGGTTCAAGAGGAAAAAATAGCTTTTGAAGAATACATAAAGATATTTATTGAAGCAAACAAAAGTCGTTATGAGGAAATTACCTCAGAAGCTCTAGACTATATTAGCGAAGCATCAAAAAATTATTCACAAGGAGATATGTTTGTATCTTTTAGTGGTGGAAAAGATTCTACTGTAACAAGTCACTTAGCAATTAGAGGAATTGGTACGCCTAGAGTTATACATATTTTTGGAGATACTACTTTAGAGTTTCCTAAGACAATGGAGTATGTAGAAAGATTTAAAAAAGCAAATCCGATGATTCCGATGTTATCAGCTAGAAATAAGGATCAAGATTTTATGGAATTATGTGATCAAGTAGGACCACCAAGTAGGGTTATGAGATGGTGTTGCACAATCTTTAAAACAGGGGCTATTACTAGAAAGATTGATTCAACCTTTAAAAATAAAAAGAGCATTTTAACTTTCTATGGTGTACGTCGCAGTGAGTCTGCTAGTAGAAGTAAATATGACCGTGAATCAGATAGTCCTAAAATTGCAAAGCAAAAAGTTGTATCACCTATTATTGACTGGATTGATTTTGATGTATGGCTTTATATACTGACAACAGGAATTGATTTTAATGATGCATACAGATATGGTTATACACGTGTGGGGTGCTGGTGTTGCCCTAATAACAGTGATTGGTCAGCATTTTTATCAAGTTTATATATGACAGAACAGTATAAGAAATTCTATGATTTCTTAGTTGAATTTGCTAGAAGGATAGGAAAGGAAGATGCTGAAGTCTATGTAAAGGATGGTAAATGGAAAGCTAGACAAGGTGGAAATGGGATTGAACATAGTAAGAATATTTTTATTGAGTTTAAACCTTGTGCAACACAAGAAAATACTTTTGATTATCAGTTGACTAAACCTATTACACCAGATTTTTATGAGTTCTTTAAACCATTTGGTTTCTTGAATTTTGAGATGGGTAATAAACGTTTAGGTGAAGTATATATTTTAGATAGAAAAGAAAATCCAGTAATGAAGTTACAAGGAAGAGTAGGAAGTACTAATTTAAAAGTATCTGTTTTAAAAGTGCCATTAGGTCGTTCTAAGACCGTACGAGAAGTTGAAATGAAAATCCAAAATCAACTTACTAAATATCAAATTTGTTTAGCTTGTCTTGGATGTGAAAGTGCATGTAAGCACGATGCAATAAAAATTACAAAGCTTCCTAATGGGGAATATGAATACAAAATTAAAGATGAGAAATGTATTCGTTGTGGAGAATGTATTACGCACTATGATGGTGGGTGTTATATGAGAAAAGTATTAATTACAAAGAGAGGTTAATTGAATGGCAGTGAGTAAAGGTGATAAGAAAGAGGCAAAGAAAAAGTTTAGGTTAAAAGGACATGAAAGTTTTTATTTAAGAGATGGGTGGCTTAGAAAAGGCATGCGAAATGTAGTAGAAGAACCATTTCTATTTAGTCAGGAAGATGTTGTAGATAGACTTGCAGTAGGGGCTAATATGGTGAAGTCTATTCGTTACTGGCTATATGCTACAAATTTAGTAGAAGAAAAACAACAAAAGGATGGAAAAAGAGAGCAGAAATTAACAAAGGATATAGGGACTATCATTTATAAATACGATCCATACTTTGAAGATGTATTTAGTTTATGGTTAGTACATTACAATATGGTTTCTAATAAGGAACTATGTACTTCTTGGTACCTATTTTTTAATAAGTTTTCTCTTAAAGAATTTACTAAGGAAGAATTATCAGAAGGAATGGAACAACTTATAGAAGATTTTTTAGAGGGTGAAAGTTATTCTCAGAAGTCTTTACATGATGACTGCAATACGATTTTAAAAACATATATAGATGATGGTACAAGCAGAGACCCAGAAGATAATCTTGTATGTCCATTATCAGAATTAGGTTTACTTAGACAAGAAAAAAATGCTAGGGGTAAAATAGTTTATATTAAATCAAAGCCTAATATGGATAAACTACCAGCTCTATTTGTGATGTATATTATTTGTAAATTATCAGAGTCGTATGCAGGGATAGCAATTGATTTACTAATTGAGAGTGAAAATAACCTTGGTAAATTAATGAACTTCGATAGAATGATGATTTATCAGTACTTAGAGGAATTAAAGAAAATGAATTTAATTGAAGTTAATAGAACAACAGGATTAGACATGATTTATCCTAAAGGTGAATTAACAGCAGCACAAGTCCTTGAAATGTATTATGAAATGAAGTAAGAAGAGGGGTCAATTAAATGTTATATAGAGAGTTTCTAAAGATGGATAGACAGTTTGAATCTGCTGTTAATCTAGGATTAGATTTAAATAAATATAAAAAGATAAAGGAGTATATTCCAACAGATAGTTCGATTAAAGTGTTGAAACAATATCTTATGAGTATTGAAGATGAAAAATCTGAAAGAGCAACTGTTTTAATTGGGCCATATGGAAAGGGTAAATCTCATTTACTACTTATATTATGTGCATTAGTAGGCATGCCATTAGGCAATGAAGAAAATGTACAAGTTTTAAACACATTAATTGATAATATTGAAAAGCAGGATGCAGATACAGCAACTCTTGCGAAAAATATTATTTCTAAGAAAAAGCGTCTCATGCCCGTTATTATTAATGGTGGTTATGGAGACTTGCAGCAAACATTTTTAGTAGCTTTGAAAGAAGCATTAGAAAGAGAAAATATAGAAGGTATTACACCTGATACGTATTATGAAATAGCAATTAGTACAATTGAAAAGTGGGAGAAAGAGTATCCTGCAACCCTTCAAGCTTTTGAGGAAAAATTAAGTGAGAAAAAGTATAGTTTAGCTCAGTTAATTGACTTATTACATAACTATGATAAGAAAGCTTATGATATTTTCTGTAAGATTCATCCTAAAGTATGTTCAGGTAGCATATTTAATCCAATGATTAATATGGATATTGTAAATATGTATAAGGTTGTTAATGAGGAACTACGTAAGACACATGCATATACAGGAATGATTGTAATCTTTGATGAGTTCAGTAAGTTTTTAGAGAATACAAAAGTTCAATCTTCAGGTGAACTAAAAATTTTACAAGACTTTGCAGAGATGGTAAATAGACAAAGTAATCATATCTACTTAACATGTATTACACATAAGCCTATTGGCAATTATACAAAACAATTATCTAAAGAAAGAGCATTAGCATATAGAGCTGTAGAAGGACGTTTTAAAGAAATATACTTTGTAAGTTCAGCTGAACAAAATTATGAACTCATTAAAAACTCTATTCAAAGAGATGATATTAAGTTTTCACAATATAAAATAGAGAATAAAGATTTATTTGGTAGATTAAAGGATGAGATTACGAGTTTAGGAATTTTTCCACAAGGAATGAATGTTTTAGATGAAATTGTAGAAGGTTGTTTCCCACTACATCCCATGACAACTTTCATGTCTATACGTATTAGTGAATTAGTAGCACAAAACGAGAGGACCTTATTTACATTTTTAGCAAGCCATCAAAAGCATACTTTAAGAAATTTTATTGAAACAAATAAAATTAGAAATAAAATGCTTACTATGGATCGATTATACGATTACTTTAAAGATGGTTTCAAAAAAGAAATCTCTAATGAGGTTATCGCAACTGTATTTGCACAGACGGAAAATCTTCTTAGAAAGAAGATGACTAAGGTTCAGTCAAAGATACTTAAGGCTATGGCTTTAATCAATATAATTAATCAGCCAGCTCTAATACAAGCTACTAGAAAAGTACTTTTAGTGGCAGTAGCAGAAGAGGAAGATGTATTTGAGCAAGAAATGAATGATTTAATTAGAAATCATCACGTGTTTAAAAGAAATAGTGATGGTGTTTACATTTGTTTAAATACAAGTAATGTAGATATACGTAATAGGATTAATGAGTATAAACAAGTAAAAGTTAGAAACTTTAATAGAAGAGAAGTTTTATCAAAAATATATGATTTAGGTTATGCATTACCAAAGCAATTTAATGATGACTATCAAATGATTAGATTCTTTAAAAATGAATTTATTACATTTAATGAATTTAGTATGTTAGATAATGCTAAAGAAGTATTGAAAGAAAAAAATAGTGATGGAGTAATCTGGTACCTCATTTATGATGAGGTAGACAACCTTTCGATGATTCGTGAAAAATTACAGCAATTAAGGGATGAACGATTACTTGTGTGTATTCCAGAAGAGGCATTCGGAATAGATGAGCATTTAAAAGAATACATAGCAATTGAATTACTAAAGAATGATAAGAATTTAATTGAGAATGATGTACCTGTAATAGATGAACTAAATTTATATCAACAAGATACAGAGGAAGCTATTCGCAATTATATTCATAAATACTTTTCAGTAGAAAATGAAGTAAATGAATGGATAACATTTAAAGAAACAAAGAAAATTAACTCTAAAAAAACGTTAAGCAATATCTTATCAGCTATTTGTAAAGATATATATTGGAAAACACCTATAGTAGCTAGTGAACTTATCAACAAACATAATATTTCAGGTCCTATTTTAACAGCCAGAAATAAAGTAATTAATAATATTATTGAAGGAAATGAACTTATAACTAAAGGAAATAGTCCGGATATTACAATAACAAGAGCCGTTATAACGAATAAACATGTTCTTGAGGAGGATGTAGATGATTTAGGATTGGCAGAGGCATTAATTGAAATTGAGAAATTTATCAAAGGTGCTGATGGCAAGGTTCAAAATTTAGGTGATTTATATGAAATATTACAAGATGCTCCATATGGCATGAGAAGAGGAATTATTCCAATTTATATAGCTGTTTATCTTAAGAAGTATAGCAATGATGTGGTTATTTATAATCAGCTAAAAGAAGTTGAGTTAAATGTTGAAACACTTAGACATATGGATAAAGAGCCATGTAAGTATAATCTTATTTTAGAAAGAGGCACAACTGATAAGGTAAGTTATATTGAAAGTATGAACAAAATTTTTGAAGTAAATAGCAAGTCAACTAATTTCCATACTCAGTGTATTGAAATCGTAGAAAAAATGAAGAACTGGTTTAGAAGTTTACCAAAATGTTCACGTGAGCTTCAAGGGGATAATTATATTAGTGAATTTAGAAAGCAGATTATAAAGTTTGATATAAATCCTCGTGAATTTTTATTGGATATTGTACCAGTTAAGATTTGTCAGAATGAAAGTGTTTTAGAATGTGTAGCAATTATAAAAAATATTAAAGAGACATGTGATAAACATTTTGAACAATTAATAGAGAATCTAATTAATGAAACAAAACAAGTATTTATGCCAGGATATGAAGGTGAATTATCAGGGGCATTAAAAGGATGGTATACAACATTAGATAGTAATTTAGAACAATATATGTTAGATGCACAAGCTAGTAGAATAATTGACTTAATTAGAAATATGGATGAGTACAATGAAAAGAGAATTTTAGAAAGACTAGGCATAGAAGTAACAGGATTACATTTAGAAGATTGGACAAAGCATACAAGTGAAGAATTTCTTAAAGAACTACAAAGCATAAAAGAAGACATTAGTAATATAAAAGTTATTAATACAGGTGCTAATGAGGGTGTGAAAATTTCAATTCAGCTTAATGGTATAACAAAACAAAAGTTACTTAGAGAAGAGGAAATCTCTCCTATTGGTGAAACGTTATTAACTAATCTAAAAGATTCATTAGATGAATATGGTGATGCCATTGAAGCAAGTGAGAAGATGAGTATTTTAATACAGCTTATAGATACATTAATGTAATAGGAGAACGAAATGGATAGAATGATATATTTAGATAATGCAGCCACAACCTTTCCAAAGAGTGAAAACGTCTATAAGATGATGGATTGGATAAATAGAAATCAGTGTGTTAATGCAGGTAGGGGAGGGTATAGGTTAGCAAGGGAAGCTACTAAACTAATTGATGAGACCAAAGAAAATTTATTGTCATTACTCAAGCTACCATTAAATCGCCAGGTAGTATTTACGCCATCAGCAACTATAGCTCTAAACCAAATAATATTTGGTTTAGAGTGGAATAGACTCAAGAATATTTATGTTACACCTTTTGAGCATAATGCTATTATGAGACCGCTTTATAAAATAGCAAGTATACATGATATAAAAATACGTACTATTCCATTTAATAAGGAAACGTGGGAAGTAGATATGGAGCAATTGCAAAAAGATTTTGCTATGAATAATCCAGACTATATTTTTATGAGTCATATGAGTAATGTCACAGGGTACATTTTACCATGTGAGGAAATATTAGAAGCTTCAGTACAGTATGCACCAACTACAATTATTGATTGTTCACAGTCCTTAGGAACAGTACCAATAAAGAAGGAAATCTTAGATGCAGATTTTTTAGTATTTGCAGGGCATAAATCTCTATATGGGCCAATGGGAATAGGTGGATTTATTAGTAGAGAGAAAGTTCAACTAGAGCCGGTTATATTAGGTGGGACAGGTACAGAATCACTTAATTTAGAAATGCCTAAAACAGGATCAACAAGGTATGAGGCAGCAAGTTATAATATTCAAGCTGTTGCAGGGTTAAATGAAGCTATTAAATGGATTAAAGAAGAGGGTATTGATAAGATATATACTCATAAGAAAAAGCTTACGGAGCAATTAATTGATGCATTAAAAGAAAAGAATGAAATTAAAGTATATTTACCTAATAATCTAGGACAGCATTGTAATATAATTTCTTTTAATTTAGGTGATTGGAACTCTGAAGATGTAGGAATAGTTTTAGATGAAGATTTTAATATAGCAGTTAGAACAGGGTATCATTGTAGTCCATTAGTACATGATTTTTTAGATACTAGAAAATCGTTAGGAACAGTAAGAATAGGAATAGGGTATTTTAATACAGAAGAAGAGATAAGAAAATTACTGGATGCAATTGAAGAGATTATGGAGGGATGATAAATGTCTTTCAAGATATTGGATCTTAAACAGGAGTATCGGACCTTTGCACAGGATATAGTAAAAGAATTTTATATTCCAGTATTATCACAGGCAGTATTATATCAAAGGGCAGTTGGATTTTTTTCTTCGAGTGTATTAGTGGATATTTCACGAGGAATTTGTCAGTTAGTAAAAAATGGGGGTAAGATACAATTAATTGTATCACCTAAGTTAAGTATTGAAGATATTGAAGCAATAGATAAAGGCTATAAAAGTAGACAAGATACTATTGAAGATGTAATATTGCGTGAAATAGAAGAACCTAAAGATTTTATAGAAGAAGAAAGGTTAAGCTTGTTATCTCACTTAATAGAAAAAGAAATTCTAGATATAAAAATAGCTATCATGTCTAATAAAAGTGCAATAGGAATTTATCATGAAAAATTAGGTGTTTTATATGATAAAGAAGGTAATAAGATCGCATTTTCAGGTTCTATGAATGAAAGTACAACAGCATTAAATATTAATTATGAATGCATAGATGTATTTTGTTCATGGGAAGAAAGGCATAGGG
>JAZKZQ010000217.1:0-4294 GCA_045612745.1 Cellulosilyticum sp.
CTCATCAATACGCTTACGCCATTGTTCTTGTTTTAATGTCATTGTCATAAATAAATATACCTCCATACATAATTAGTGTATAGAGGTATTATGACAGGAACGTAATAAGATAAGAAGGTGCGGATTTATTTTACGCTTACAAATATTATAAAATTATTAACTATAATTGAGCTATAAAAAACAAAAGGGGCTATAAATAGCTTGAAGTTATTTTTAGTAAAGAACATAAAAATGGGGGAGTATTATGGAAATTTTACATGCGATTAATTTGAAAAAGTATTATGGTCAAGATCATAATTTAGTAAAGGCTTTAGATGGGATAAACTTAACTATTGAAAAGGGAGAATTTTTGGCTATAGTTGGTACATCAGGAACTGGTAAATCGACTTTACTTAATATGTTAGGGGGGCTTGATTATGCCACTGAGGGGGAAGTAATTATTAATGGCGAAAGAATTTTTGATTTAAGTGAAGAAGAGCTGACTATATTTAGAAGAAAGAATATAGGTTTTATTTTTCAGAACTTTAACCTTGTGCCTATATTAAATGTATATGAAAATATTATATTACCTATTGAACTTGATCAGGGTGTAGTGGATAAGGAATATATCAATCAGATTATTCGGGCATTGGGGATAGAAAGTAAATTAGACAATTTACCAAGTAATCTTTCAGGTGGTCAACAACAACGTGTTGCAATTGGGCGTGCATTAGCTAGTAAGCCAGCATTTATATTAGCAAATGAGATAAGTGTAGATACAGTGACTTTAGATTTATTAGGTATTCCGCATAAAGTAGGGGAAAAAGTTACTTTGGAGTATGATATAAAGGGAGAAAAAAGAAAATCGGAGTTTATATTATCTGGTTTTTGGGAAAGTGATCCTGCAATTAATGTAGGGGTTATTCTTGTATCTAAGGCATTTGTAGATAATCATAAAGATATTTTAGTGAATACATATAAACAAAATTTTAAACAAGAAGGAAGTATTAATGCTTATATTATGTTTAAAGATACAAATAATCTAGAAGGTAAGTTACAGCAAGTAATTGAAGAGAGTGGATACATTTATGCGCGTGATAAAATAAGTCAAGCAGATGATGTTATTCATTGTAATGTCAATTGGGCTTACTTAGGGGGAAATACTTCTCAGGATAATTCTATGATATTAGTTGTATTTACTGTATTAGTGTTGTTAATTATGCTGGTAGGTTATTTGGTGATTTATAATATTTTCCAGATTTCGGTGATGAAAGATATACGCTTTTATGGTTTATTAAAAACAATAGGTGCATCAGCCAATCAAATCAAAGAAATTATCAATAAGCAGGCGCTCATTATTTCTTGCATAGGCATTCCAGTGGGGATCATTATAGGAAAGTTAATTGAAAGCGTGGTATTTCCTATGATTATTCAGTTGTTAGGATTTACGAATACACAGGGTGTAACACATATTGGGATTTTTATCTATTCAGCAATATTTACATGGGTTACTGTTTTTATAAGTACGAATAAACCGGGGAAATTCGCAGGAGCGGTGTCACCCATAGAGGCTTTGAGATATAGGGGAGAAGTCGAAAGTAATGATAAGTTGAAGCACTCAACTGATGGTGGAAAACTCTACAAAATGGCATTTTCAAATTTGACACGTCATAGGAATAGAACACGTATGGTAATTTTATCTATGTCATTAGGTATTATTATGCTCAATACCTCATTTACAATTGTAAGTAGTATGGATATTAGTAAAAGTGTTTCAAGGTTTTCGAAATATGATTTTTTAATAGGTCATGCAAAATATTTTAATGCTGATTATAGTGAAAAATTAGAGGTTGTATTAAGTGATACATTTATAGAAGCAGTAAAGCAGCAAGATATCTTTAAAGAAGGTGGAAAGTTATACTGTAACTATTATAATGAAGAAAGTTCTATTGATTATGATGTGACTAATAGTGTAAATCAAGAAGGAATATATTATGCAGATAATGATGAGGTCTCTATTCAACTATTTGGATTAGATGACTTATTTATACCAGAATTAAAGGTATTAGAGGGGACAATAGATATTGAAAAGCTAAAAAGTGGTAAATATATTTTAGAAGGGGTACAGGAAGATGACTATCAGATGCCTATGATGGAAACATCCCATTATAAAGTAGGTGACTTGGTAAAGGTTACAGTTGATGGTGTAACGTATCAATATGAAGTGATGGCAAAAATACAAATTAATGCATATACATTAGGAACACGTACTTTTGAGCCTTTTTCTATGTATTTACCATCAGAGGAATTTTTGAGGATTGTTACTAGGCCAACGATTATAAGTTATAGTTTTAATGTAGAAGAAGGTCAAATAGATCAAATGGAAACCTTTTTAAAAGATTATATAAGATTTAAGGCACCTGATATGGGATATGAATGTAAAAAAACTTATATAGATGAATTCAAGGAAATGCAAAATCTAGTCATAGTCATAGGTGGTATTTTGACAGCTATTATTGGTTTGATAGCTATTTTAAACTTTATTAATCTTATTGTAACCAGTTTCTTAGCAAGACAACAAGAGTTTACCATTATGGAGAGTATAGGAATGACTAAGAAACAATTAAAAAGGATGTTATATTATGAGGGGATTTATTATGCAGTACTTACTATAGGTGTATCAGTTATATTAAGTACGGTGATTTCTATTTTACTAATAGGTAAGTGTATAGGAAAGCTATGGTTCTTTAGCTACAAATTTACCTTAGTGCCAATAGGTATAATATGTCCACTACTATTTATAGTCACATGGATAGTACCTTACTTGGCCTATAGAAGATGTGGTAATAAGAGTATTGTAGAGCGATTAAGAGAGGTTTAGTTATATTAGAGAAGCAAAAGATGAATGAATCTTTTGCAACTACTACAGTAGTAAAAAGTAAAACCCTGGAACTTAGAGATGTCTATGTTCCAGGGTTTTATATTTTCCTTAAGATAGCTAATTAGTTAATCTTGAGCATTTCATGTGCTCTAAAGGCGTATATTATCTTTTTATTTACAAGGACCTTTATCAAATTCAGGATTGAAAGCATAGAAGTTTTTAGAATCTAGTTCTTCTTGAATCATTCTGAGGCCTTCACCAAAACGTTGATAGTGCGTGATTTCTCTGGCACGTAAGAATCTAAGTGGATCACAGATTTCAGGGTCTTTGATTAAACGGAGTAGGTTGTCATATACTGTTCGAGCTTTTTGTTCTGCTGCTAAATTTTCATGTAAATCTGTAATGGCATCCCCTTTTGATTGGAAGGTCATAACGCTATAAGGTGTACCGGATGCAGCTACAGGGTAAACGCCTGTTGTATGGTCGATATAATAAGGTGCAAAACCAGAAGCTTGCACTTCTTCAGGTGTCAAATCTTTGGTAAGCTGATAAACCATAGCACTGATCATTTCCATGTGTGCTAGTTCTTCTGTGCCAATGTCTGTTAAAAGTCCGGCAATTTTGCGGTTAGGCATAGTATAACGCTGAGATAAATAACGGAGAGAGGCACCAAGTTCTCCATCTGGACCGCCGTATTGTGAGATAATGAGCTGAGCTATTTTAGGATTAGTTGTTGTAATCTTAACAGGGTATTGCAATCTTTTTTCATAATTCCACATATTAATTTGCCTCTCTTTCCCATGGCCATGGTGTTTCG
The DNA here is from genome assembly GCA_045612745.1 of Cellulosilyticum sp. Classification (GTDB taxonomy): domain Bacteria; phylum Bacillota; class Clostridia; order Lachnospirales; family Cellulosilyticaceae; genus Cellulosilyticum. The sequence continues at coordinate 3,678 of JAZKZQ010000217.1, forward strand.
CCCCAGGTCCATTCATTATTTACATTGACGTCATCTGATGTTAAGGGTCCGAAGTAAGTAGTATATTCCTGTGTAGCTTGATTCATGAGTTTCTGATATTTTTTATAATGTTCTAATGCTTGTTGATCTTGAGGATGTGTATCTAAAAAAAGTACAGCATCGAACATATTGAATCCTAGGATTCTGATTAAATCTAATAATTCACTAGCGTCATTTCGTACCATTATTTACACTCCTTTGCACAAGTAAATGGGAGATCCAGTTCTTTAAAAATAGTGCCTCTGCTAAAGGCTTCGTTAGGATCATATAATTCACGCCATTGCTGATAAGGGACATAAGCCATAGCAAGGGGCATATCTTCTAAGTTATCAGCATGATTTTTTTTCATATCTAAAAAGTTATAATAACTCCCTTGAGGAGTGGCATTCTGTGAATTTCTCGAATTAATAGGACGTCTAGAACAATTTCTATTGTTCATCATCTAAAATCGCCTCCTAAATTACTGTTTGATATCTAAATCACTTAAAAAGTTACTTAGTTCTCTAATAGTATATTGATTTGAAAGGTGAAGGGTTACAATTAACTACAAAATATATAAAAAATAAAATAAATGTAAA
>JAZKZQ010000218.1:0-3574 GCA_045612745.1 Cellulosilyticum sp.
ATGAATAGCACTCTAACTAATTATGTCCTTAGTGCATCTACTCGTACTGGATAAATATAGAAATTATCTATTTGAGTTTGTAAAGCATATTTTAGAAGTAGGAGTCAATGGAAATTTTAGTTAGTAACTAAACAGTAGTGACTTTTAATATATGTCTATCCCTACCAAATTGTACTTTCCTCCTAATTTTTCTAAATTCTATTGTATAAATTATTAGGGATGGTGCATAACCTTCCATAGTTTTACTCCATCCCCTTTTAACCTTTACTTACTATTTACTTATCAATTTTTCGATATCAACCCTTTAATTTGCATCCCAGTGTACTTCAATAATATACCCAACTAATTCATAGCCTATCTTTTGATATAACTACATTGCTGACTTATTATCACCTACTAATGTCAATGTTGCTATCTTTTTCCCAGCTTTTTGTAACTTATCAAAAGCTATATTTATTAGTTCTGCGGCAATATGCTTCCTTCTATATTCAGAAATAGTAAATATATTTTCTGTTGCACCTCTTTCTTCTCCTATATGCCAAATAGAAATTCCTCCTATTATTTTTTCTCCATCAGTCGCATAATAGGTTTTAAAATTCTCATCATTTGCCCTAAACATAAATTGATTAATACTATCTGCTCCCCCTTTATTTGCTTGCCCTGTAGCAGCAATATATTCTTCTACCTTTTCTATATTAGTTTTATCTAATTCATCTATATAGATACCTTCTGGTAACTTATAATGCTCCCTTTTATTTTCTAACTCATATTTAAGTATAGGAATACATTGTCCTATATAGAATTGTTGTTTTAAAAACTTCTGTATTTCATCTATATCATTCGCTTCTATAAAACTCATAAGACATGCCTTTTTAGAAATCACTTCTTCTGATTTTTGCACTCTTCTTTTAGCTTCATCTAGTAGTAACTTGAAGACCTCTTCATTTTCTTCTAGTATGCAGTAATCAAATACGAGTTTATGCTTACTTTCTCTACGTGTATCTTTAAAACTCTCATGATAAGATATAGTCCCCACTCCCAGTATATTTTCTGCATCATCTATAACTGTAAAACTTCTTGCTCTATCAAAATCGCCACAATATTGTATCTGTAACGCTAAAATAAAATCTCTTTCTTGTATAAATTCTAAATCTATTTCATTAAACTCTCTAACCTTCATCATTAATTATTCCCCTTCCATATTTCATTTAAATATTCTTCATATCCCTGTATGCGTTCATCAATTCTCCTAATATAACTATAAGTATACTTTTTAAAGTACTTTCCCCAAAAACTTAATGCATTTGGATTAAGCGTCTCATAATCCACCCCTAAATATTTCTTTCCTGAACCCTCCATAATTCTACATACATATCCCAATAATTGCTGTGTAATCCCCGCTCCTCTATATTCTGGTAGTATATACATACCACAGATATTAACCATGTCCTCATGTCCTGTAATAAAGGTTTCAGCCTCATTTGCTATTTTCATATAACCTATTACTTTTTGCTTATCTTTCACTATAAATATTTGTTTCAAATCAGTTGCACTTATATGATTTGTGTAGTTTTGAATGTTAGTAGGGAAAAACGCAGGTGACTTACACAGATGCCTTACTAATTCATTATTAAGCATACTCACTTCATTAGCATCTTCTACCTGTGCCACTCTAAAAATTAGATCATTCTGCTTACTTATAATACTTCTCTTATCTAATTTCATAATTGCATCAGTACATCTTATACCAAAACCATTCATCACGAATGAATCCCCTATTTCCTCATCCGGTGTATACCTACTTAAAGCAATTGAAAAAATATTGTCTTTCACTAAATCTTTTGCTACCTCTTGAAAAAGCCTAGATGCTAATTTTCCCTTATCTTGACCACTAAATGCACTACCACCTAAAGGTGAAAATACCCCCTTTACATTCCCAAAAAACCTTCCCAAGGTCCCCAAAATGCAATATATCCAATTACACTTCCTTGTTGCAAGGCTACCTTTCCTTGTCCATTTTGAAATAATTCAGTAATCATCTCTTCTATTTCTGTTCCAAAGTCATATGGTATTAATTCATCATTTTTTCTACATGCAGCTCTATATTCTTCTTGTGCTAGTTTACATGCTTCTTTAATGTATTGCTCTCCTAAGTTTTTAAATTCTAACACACATATCACTTCTCTTTTCTTTGTATTTTAGGACTTTCTTTGCATTCTAACCCCTAAAATTGCGCACAAAAAAACTTGCCCATTGGCAAGCCTGTTTTTTTACAATCATATATCTCAAACAGTATTAACAAAAGGGGTTATTTTGGAGCATACAAAATAACCCTTGTATACTCTCTTATTAAATTATTTTAAAATCACCATATCTGCGTTTTTCATAATTCATCAACTCCTTTTGTAAAGTTCTTATATATTATTATAGATTTCACATTTATAAATTTTAGTTATTCATAATTCTAGTAATAAACTTTTTATAAACAAAAAAGAGTGTCAAAAAATATCAGCACTCTTATCAAAACTATATCACAACACAAATAAAAAGTCTATTATTTTTTCAGAATATTAAATATAATTATTGTATGTCATCCGGAGACAAATTCATTTATAAGGAGTTATATTATGATTAAGGAAATCTTAATTAACGATGCATTTGGAAAAGAAATTCCACCAGATCATAGCTGCATTATGACACTAGATGGTTATGAAAGTTGCGAGCTACAATGTCCTTATTGTTTTCAAATGAATAATCCTGAATGGGCTAAAAATATACTAATTAAAACCAATATACTCTCCGTTTTAACAGAGAAACTTCAACATAACGAAGGTATTGAATCAAACGAAATATTTATAGGAAATCAGAGTGACCCTTATATGCCCCTAGAGGAGTCCTATCAACTTACACGTGGTATGTTAGAATTATTATGTGATAAAAACTATACTATTTATATTGTAACAAAATCAGATAGCCGTCTAATATTAAGAGATTTGGATATCTTAACAAAATTCAAGAAACCAGCCACTATTATTTTAGGCCTATCACATATTAATTAAGCTAATAACGGGGAAGATAACACTAATATATCAGTTGCTAATGAGCTTAAAAGAAATGGTATTAATGTTGATATCCATATCACTCCCATACTCCCCTAAATTATGGATATTGATGCTATGATTAATGCTGTAGACAAAAATATTAATATATACTTAGATAAATTACGTATATTTACAGAAGGTAATCAAGATACAAAAGTCTATGAATGGATTAAAAGGAGTTATCCTGAATATATAAATGAATACTATAACATCTTATTTAAGCAAGATGAAAGTTATTATATAGATGTTATTAAGAAGTACAAAAATAATAAAAGAATACATTTTTTATTTGAATGATGCGATACGTAGTATAAAATATTACAAACAAAAAAGACTAGCCTATGCTAGTCTTTTCCATGAACTTTCAAAACAAAATAGTAATCTCTTAAACCTCTTCGATTTTATTCCTTAGAAAGGAGGTGATCCAGCCGCACCTTCCGATACGGCTACCTTGTTACGACTTCACCCCAGTT
>JAZKZQ010000219.1:0-9957 GCA_045612745.1 Cellulosilyticum sp.
ATGGTAACTTTATTAATAAAGAAGCTTTTGGTGGTTATACAGAAAATCCTTTGGCTATGCGTATTTTACAAAATGAAGCTAAGCTACCCATATCACAAGATGTTTTAAATCATCTTCAAACTGCATTTGGACAAACATATATTCAAGTACATCCTACTTTTTTATATGAATCATGTTGGAATATAGGTGTGCTAATTCTACTTTTTATTTATCGTAAGTATCGTAAAAATTATGGTGAGTTATTCTTTGTTTATTTAGCTAGTTATGGCTTAGGACGTTTTTGGATTGAAGGATTACGTACAGATCAACTAATTGTACCTGTAATTAATTTCCCAATTTCTCAAATAATCGCCGTTTTATCGGTGGTTATGGGAATATTTGGAATAGTTATTTGTCGAAGGGACAGAAAAATATAAATATTCATACAAAAAAGACAAATAAATGTTGTTTTTTTCCATACCGTGATTTATAATACTCCCATAGAGAAAAATTAAAAATCATTAATGTTTTGTTTTTTATGTTTGAGGGGGATTAATATGAATAACAGAAAAAATAGCATTGCAGCTATGCAAGAAGCTTTGAACAGGCTTCTTGTGACATCAGGACCAAAAGGCTGTAGGAGTGGGGCAGCTTATAAGTTGAGTGTACAACTAGATAAAGAAATTGTAAAATACTATAAAAACATAATGCATAACTAGAGATATAATTAGAATAGTTTAAAGAGAAGAAAATTTAAGGGCATCCATAAAATGAAGGGTAATACATTTGATGGATGCCTTTTTGTGCAAAAATAGATTGGAACCTAGTAAAAGAAACATTTATTCAAATTTAACTTGAAATTTTATCCATGAGGTCATAAAATATAAGAAAATGGGAATGAATAGTCCTTTTTTTGGTACAGGGCAAGTTAACTTAACTTGATATATTCTTGTGCACATTTAAGTCGCTTCCAATCAATAACATGAATGCTAGATAAGTTGTTCGCTTCTTTTTATCGAGTGATGCAGTAAAAAATTACGTCTTTTAACTCATGATTAAAGGTATATTCTGAGAATAAAAAAGACATAGTATTTATTAAGATAGAAAACTGTATAAAAATTTTGGTAGCGAAAGTAATCGATTATATAATGAAACAGCTTGTGGGATTAAAGAAAATGGTATAAATTATATATGAGTATATAGTTTATACACTATCCTTTGATATAAGTTGACAAATGGAATAGTTAGGAATTTAAAGGTGATGAAATGAAGTTTGAACATGTATCAGTTTTATTAAATGAATGTATAGAAGGATTAGCAATTAAACCAAGTGGTATTTATGTAGATGGTACATTAGGTGGTGCAGGGCATGCCAGTGTCGTATGTAGTCATTTATCAGAACAAGGCCATTTTATTGGAATTGACCAGGATAATAACGCTTTGGCAGTTTCTAAAGAGAGATTAAAAAATGTAAAAGCTAAAGTAAGTATTGTCAAAAGTAATTTTGAACAAACTGGGAGTGTATTAGAATCTTTAGGGATAGAAAAAATTGATGGGATGCTTATTGATCTTGGTGTATCGTCACACCAACTAGATGAGGCTGAACGAGGATTTTCATATATGCATGATGCACCTCTAGATATGCGTATGAATCAAGATAGCACATATAGTGCATATGAAGTCGTTAATGAAATGAGTGAACAAGAACTTTATCGTATTATTAAAGAATATGGTGAAGAACGTTGGGCAAAGCGTGTGGCACAGTTTATAGTAGAAGAAAGAGATAAAAAACCTATTGTAACAACCTATGAGTTAGTAGATGTTATTAAGAAGGCTATTCCTCAGGGGGCCAGAAAGGATGGCCCACACCCAGCAAAACGTACTTTTCAAGCAATTCGTATTGCAGTAAATCGTGAGTTAGAAATTATTGAACCAACGATTAAGGAGGTAGTAAGCAAGTTGGCACCAGGTGGAAGACTCTGTATTATTACATTCCATTCGTTAGAAGATCGTATTGTAAAACAGGCATTTAGAAAGTTAGAAAATCCTTGTACCTGTGCAAAAGAGTTTCCAGTATGTGTTTGTGGAAATGTACCACAGGTTAAAGTGATTACACGTAAACCAATCTTACCTTCAGATGAAGAAGTAGAGGTGAATCCACGTTCTAGAAGTGCTAAGTTAAGAATTGTGGAGAAAATATAATTTTAAAGAACCATCATATAAGGGGGGATGAATGATGGGAGATAAGATGGGCAAAATTTATGGCTATCAGTATGGTAGTGAAGCACATGATTATTATGAACAAGCACCTTTGCAAATACCTTCACATACACCTTCACGTAGAAAGAAATCTAGAAGAAAAATAGATATTGGATTTATAGTGCATATTTCTATATGTAGTCTTTTAGTTTTTCTGGGTTCATTCTTATATATTCATGAATATGCACAGTTTAGTGCAGGGCAAAAAGAATTACGTGATATAAAAAATGAAATTAGAAATACTAAGAGTACTATTAGTTTTACAGAAGCTAAAATGTCTGAAAAACTTAATTTAGATTATATACGTGAGCGTGCATCAAAAGAACTTGGTATGAGTGAACCGATGGCACATCAAATTGTATATATTGAATTGCCAAAAGATAGTTATGTTGTGTACGATCATTAAAAGTAGGTAAAAGTATGAAAAAACACAAGAAACAAAAGAAGATTAGGAAAAATAAAAAAAGCACTTTACCAGCTAGAACACATATGAATGGTAGAATTCTTATAATTAGTGGATGTTTTATTTTTTGTTTATGCTTTTTATTTAGTAGAGTGGCATATATTCAAATGGTATATGGTGAAGATTATAAAAAAGTTATTGCTAATCGTATGATTAATGGTGAAACAGATGTAGAAGCACAGCGTGGTGCTATTGTGGATCGTAATAATAAAACACTAGCTACTAGTATGCTAGCTTATAATATTATTTTAAGTCCTAAAGATGTATTAACCATCACAGATGAGAAAAAAAGACAAGAGATTTATAAAACATTGGCACCGGTAGTTGGAAAAACGGCGGAAGAAATTAAGAAACTAGTAGATGCTAATCCTACTTCGCGTTATAAGGTACTAGCTAAGCATGTAGATACGGAAGTAGGTGTGACACTTCAAGGATTAGGTGGTATAAGTTTAGAGAAGACTTATATTCGTAAATACCCTAAAGAGACATTAGCAGCACAACTTCTTGGCTTTTATAATAAAGGTGGTGTGGGGCAGTATGGCATAGAACAGCAATACGAAGAATATTTGGCAGGTGTGCCAGGACGTACTTTTTCACAATACCAAGATTCAAAAATTGTTACAAGAGAAACACAAGAAGGAAAAGCAGGTGCTACTGTTAAATTGACAATTGATGAGATTATTCAACAATATACGCAAGCAACAATGCGTAAGTACATAAAGATGTATGGTGCTAGTAATGCTTCAGCTACGATTATGAACCCTAATACTGGGGAAGTATATGCCATGTATTCTTATCCAGAATTCGACCCCAATCAGTATAATAATTTAAGTGCACAGCTTGGAAAAGATGTTTGGAATAACTTAACCGGAGACCAAAAATATGAGAAAATGAATGCTGCCTGGATTAATCGCGGTATTCAATATACATATGAGCCAGGTTCTACATTTAAACCTATATTTATAGCAGCAGCTATGGATGAGGGGATTATTGATGGAACTGAAATGTATAATTGCATGGGTTCTTTAAAGGTGGCGGATACAACTATTCCTTGTTGGAAAGTAGGAGGACATGGACTGCAGACAATAGAGGATGTACTAGCCAATTCATGCAATGTAGGTATGATTGAAGTTAGTAAAAAAATGGATTCAGGAATGATTCTTAATTATATGAAGCGTTATGGTTTTGGCCAAAAAACATCAGTTAACTTACCAGGTGATAATGCAGGGATTTTACATACTAAGCTAGGCCCAGTTGAAAAGGCCACTTATTCAATGGGACAAGGCTTTACAGCAACACCATTACAACTTATTAATGCCTTTTCAGCAGTGATTAATGGTGGCTACCTTGTAGAACCTTATGTCGTTTCAGAAGTTAAGAGTACAGATAGTACAATTTTATATGAACATGAAAGACGTGTTCTTGGACAAGTGATTTCTACAGAAACATCTCGGAAGGTAGCGAATTATCTTCAAAAGGTTGTAGACAGTGGAACAGGTAATGCAGCAACTGTAAATGGTTATGATATTGGGGGTAAGACAGGAACTGCTCAAAAGTTAGGTCGTGTAGATGGAGATTATGTACTGTCTTTCATTGGTTATGCACCAATTAATAGTCCACAAGTGGTAGGGCTTATTACCTTAGATGGTATCCCAGAAGGTACAGGTGCTCCAGCTAAAGCTTTTAGTGAAATGATGGAAAATATCTTGCCTTATTTAGAAATTGAACTCAGCAAAGATGCTACTAAGGATGAAGTGAAAACAAGTAGTATTCCAGATGTAACGAATAAAGATATTTACACAGCTATTAATAAACTTTTTGGATCAGAGTTAGATTATGAAATAATAGGTGTAGGAAATACTGTAACTTCTCAGTATCCTAAAGCAGGTGAAACAGCAGCTAAAGGTGCTAAAATTAAACTATATGTAGAAACACAAAATCCTACAGAGGTTATAGCAGTGCCTAATGTAATGGGAATGACTATTGATAAAGCTAAAGAGACTTTAGGAGAAAACTTTGTACTTCAAGGCTCAGGTAGTGGTAAAATTACAAGTCAAATTCCACGTAGTGGAACTAAGATAGAAAAAAATAGCCAAGTTATTGTTAAAACAACTGAATAATGTCATAATATACCCTCCTTTAAAATAAACTTTATGTAAGACAATTTATAAAGGAGGGGTTTTTGTATGTATAAAGGCATCTCAGTTTTACTAAAAAAAAGAATTCTTATTGTAATGGGTTGCTTTGCTTTAGGATTTGTAGGTATGTCTATTCGGTTAGGTTATGTGCAAATTGTAGAAGGTAAAATGTTAGATGATAAGGCATCCGAGCAACAAACTAGGGATCGTACCATTGCACCTACTAGGGGGATTATTTATGATAGAAATTTAGAAGTCCTTGCAAAAAGTGCATCTGTAGCAACCGTTGGAGTTGTACATGCCCAGATTCAGGATTCGGAAATGGTAGCGAAGGCTTTAGCTGAGCGCCTAAATATGGATTATGATAAGGTCTATAAGAAGGTAACAAAAAGAGTGGCATTTGAGAGAATAGCAACTAAGGTAGATAAAAAAATAGCAGATGAAATACGAGAACTTAATTTACCTGGTGTCAAAGTAGATGAAGATTCTAAAAGGTATTATCCTTACAACACATTAGCATCTCAAACACTTGGTTTTGTTGGAAAGGACAATCAAGGTATTATAGGATTAGAAGTAAAGTATGATAGTTATTTACGAGGTATACCAGGTAAAATCTTAATGGAGACAGATGGTGTTGGAGAAAGAAGAGAAGATGAATCTGAGGTAAGAATAGATCCTGAAAATGGTAATCATCTTGTAACGACTTTAGATATTACCTTGCAAGAATATGCAGAACAAGCCTTAGAGCGTGTAGTTACCATGAAAAATGCAAAACGTGGTGCAATTATTATGATGAATCCACAAAATGGGGAGATTTATGCATTGGCTGTGAAACCAGATTTTAACTTGAATGACCCATTTACAATTAATGATGAAGAGCTTAAAAATAACTGGAATATGTATACCCAAAAAGAACAGCAAGAATATTTAAATCAAATGTGGCGTAATTTTACAATCAATGATACTTATGAACCAGGTTCAACTTTTAAAATTCTTACAGCAGCAATGGGACTAGAAGAAAATGTAGTGGATGAAAATAGTAAATTTGTTTGTACAGGTAGTAGTGTTGTTGCAGGACGTACAATCAAATGTTGGCGTAGTCCACGGGCTCATGGTGATGAAACTTTTGTACAAGGTGTGCAGAATTCTTGTAATCCAGTATTTATGGAGGTGGCAGAACGTATAGGTGCTAGTAAATTTTATGATTATATGATAAAGTTTGGATTTAAATCTAGGACAAATATTGATTTGCCTGGTGAAGCTATAGGTATTTTACATAATAAGAGTAATATAGGACCAGTAGAATTAGCAACCATGTCCTTTGGTCAATCTTTTCAAATTACACCTATGCAACTTTTAAGAGGTGCATCAGCAGCTATTAATGGGGGATATACAATAACACCTCATTTGGGAAAAGCTATTATTAATGATGCGGGGGAAGTCATAGAGAATTTTGATTATGGCAAAGGTGAGCAAATTATTTCTACGCAGACAAGTGAACGAATGAAAAAAATTTTAGAAACAGTTGTCTCACAAGGTGGTGGTAAAAAAGCTTATATTCCAGGATATCGTATAGGTGGTAAGACGGCAACTTCTCAGAAGTTACCTCGTGGTTCTGGTAAATATACCTCTTCATTTTTGGCATTTGCTCCAGCAGAAAATCCACAGTTATTAGCACTTGTGATTATAGATGAACCACAGGGAACATATTATGGTGGTGTTGTTGCAGGGCCTGTTATGAATGAAATACTTTCAAATGCTTTACCTTATATAGGGATTGAACCTGTTTATAATGAAAATGAAAGTAATTTAGAAGAAGTACAAACCATAACAGTACCTAACTTTGTAGGCCTTACATTAAAAGATGCACAAGCAGCTGCTAAAGAGCAAGGTATAACAATTGATGTAAATGGTGAGGGGGAGGAAGTAAGTGCTCAGTTTCCACTAGAAGGAGAAAACATGAATAAAACAAGTAAAATTATTCTTTATACTCATTAAGATGACTTTTTTATCACGTCAAGTCGTGCTATAATAACTAAGATATTTAAATAAGGAGGAAGAACATGAAACTAAAGGAGCTTATGAATCAACTTAGCTTTGAATGTGTGCAAGGTAATTTGGAACAAGATATTGACCACATTATTTATGATTCACGCATTAAAACAAAAAGTGGATTGTTTATTGCAATAGAAGGATTTACAACAGATGGTCATACATTTATTGATACTGCTATAGAAAATGGTGCTAAGGCTATACTTGTACAAAAAGATGTAACCTGTAAAACAGAGGGGATTACAATTCTTAAAACAAGTAATACAAGAAGTGCAATGGCACAGATTGCTAATAATGCCTATCATAATCCTTCAGAGAAATTTGAGCTTGTAGGTGTAACAGGGACTAATGGTAAGACAAGTATTACATTCTTACTAGGACAAATTTTAGAAGCTTATCAAAAAAAGATAGGGATTATTGGAACGATTGAAAATCGTATTGGAGATTGTATTCTTAAAGCAGAGCGTACAACACCAGAGTCAGTAGATTTACAAGCATTATTTCAAAAGATGGTAGAAAGTAAAGTTGATTGTACTTTAATGGAGGTTTCATCTCATGCGTTAGAATTAAATCGTGTGGATGGCTCGAACTTTGAAGTTGGTATTTTTACGAACTTAACACAAGATCATTTAGATTTCCATCATACAATGGAGAATTATGCAAAAGCTAAATCAAAATTATTTAAGAAGTGTAAAGTAGGTATTATCAATAATGATGCTGACTATGTAAATCTTATTTGTGAAGATGCAACTTGTAAAATGTTAACTTATGGTATTGACCATGAAGCAGATTATCATGCTACAAATATTCACATACATGCAGCTGGGGTTGAATATACTTTAACATGCCCACAAGGAGTATTCCAAATTGAAGTGCCTATTCCAGGTAAATTTACAGTGTATAATACACTTGCCGTTATAGCAGCAGCTGTAAACTTAAATATACCAATGAACCATATTATAGCAACATTAAAAACAGTAAAAGGTGTACCAGGTCGTGTGCAAGCATTTAAATCAACACATGGTTATAGTGTGCTTGTAGATTATGCGCATACACCAGATGGTCTTGAAAATGTACTGGAAACAATTAAAGAGTTTGTAAAAGGTAAAGTAATTACAGTCTTTGGTTGTGGTGGAGATAGAGATAAAACAAAACGTCCAATTATGGGAAGTATTGCAGCTAAATATTCAGATGAAATCATTATTACATCAGATAATCCAAGATCAGAAAACCCACTTCAAATTTTAGATGACGTTGAAGTAGGTGTAAAAGATTTAGAGGTACCTTATGTAAAAATTGAAGACCGCAAAGAAGCTATTTTAACAGCTTTAAAGAAAGCACAAAAAGATGATGTGGTCTTAATTGCAGGTAAAGGGCATGAAAATTATCAAATCTTAAAAGACCGTATTATTCATTTTGATGATTCAGAAATAGTAGCGGCTTATTTACAGGGGGAAGTTTAATGAAGCTCCGTTTGGAAGACATTTTAAAAGCAGTTAATGGTAAATGTTTAAACCGTGAAGTATTTGATGAAACAAAACAAATTAGTGATATCATTACAGACTCTAGAGTTATTTCGACTGATAGTTTATTTGTACCTCTAAGAGGGGAAAGATTTGATGGTCATGTATTTATTAAAGATGTTTATGATAAAGGTGCACGTTTAACACTGACAATGAATGAAGAGATTGTAGATGCACGCTTATGCACAATTTTAGTGGAAGATACAAGTAAGGCACTTTTAGATCTTGGACACTTTTATCGTAAGCAATTTAATATTCCTGTTATTGGAATTACAGGCAGTGTAGGTAAAACAAGTACAAAAGAAATAGTAGCAGCTATTTTAAGCGGGCGTTACAATGTGCATAAGACAGAAGGAAACTTTAACAACGAAATTGGTGTGCCTCTGACACTTTTTAAATTAAGGCCAGAGCATGAAATAGCTGTTATAGAAATGGGCATGAATCATTTTGGTGAAATTCATAATTTAAGCTATGCAGCAACACCTAATATAGGGATTATTACGAATATAGGTACTTCTCATATTGAAAATTTAGGTAGCCGTGAAGGGATTTTAGCAGCTAAGTTAGAAATATTAGATGGCATGGCAGCAGGTGGTAAGCTTATTGTTTGTGGTGATAATGATTTACTTGGAAAATTACCAAGACAAAAGGTAGAAGTTATTTTTTATGGCTTTACAGATAGTAAACCTTATAAAGCTGAGAATATAGTAAGTGAAGGTGAGTATACAAGAGCACATATTACAACACCATGTGCAATATATGATATTGAGATCAAAGCATTAGGTGAGCATATGATTTATAATGTACTTGCTGGGATTGCTGTAGCAGAAGCTTATGGTTTAACAGAAGAAGAAATAAAAAGTGGTCTAAAAGTGTATGCACCAGCTAAGATGCGTATGCATATTACAAAAGGTATGAATAACATGACTTTAATTGACGATACTTATAATGCAAGTCCGGAGTCTATGAAAGCGGCTTTAAAGGTTTTAAAGGACTTTAATAGCACTGGTAGAAAAGTAGCTGTTTTAGGTGATATGTTAGAACAAGGTGAGTTTGCACCAACACTTCATGAGAGCGTAGGAGAAGAAGCAGCTACTTTAGGTATTGATCTTTTATGTGCAGTAGGACCACTAGCACGTCATATTTATGAGGGTGCCAAAAAAGTAGATAGTATTTCAGTTATCTACTATGAAACTAAAGAAGCTTGGATGCAAAACAAAGATCAGTTTTTACAAGCTGAGGACACCATATTATTCAAAGCTTCTAGAGGTATGCATTTTGAAGAAATGCTAGAAGGATTAGGAAAGGTGAAATCAGATGGAAAATAACGCACTTTATGCAGTTTTAGTTGCATTCTTTTTAAGTATATTACTTAGTCCATTTGTGATTCCAATGCTCCAAAGATTAAAATTTGGGCAAAATGTAAGATCAGATGGACCAGATAGTCATTTAAAGAAAACAGGTACACCAACAATGGGTGGTGTTATTATTTTAACAAGTATGATGATAACAAGCTTGTTCTTTATGAAGGATAATAGAGAGG
>JAZKZQ010000220.1:0-5923 GCA_045612745.1 Cellulosilyticum sp.
ATGCATTGCCATACAAAGAGTATGGTCAACTAGAAGGTGTTATACAAAATATTTCTATAGATGCTAAGGTGAATGAAACCCAAGGGATTAGTGGTTATTTAGTAGAGGGAAGTATTGCTAAACAAACAGTATATAGTTATAAAGGTGAAGCTGCTGAAATAAAAGTAGGGATGACATGCGAGGCTCATGTTATCACACAACAAAAGAAGATACTATATTACCTGTTAGAAAAAATTAATTTAATAGACTAGAAATTTAAGGTCAATGATACATAGCTTAATAAGGAGAATAAGTATAAAAACAGTATAGATAACCAACATAAAGATGGTAGGAGTCTATGCTGTTTTTATGTTTATATAAAGTAGTAGATAGGTTGATACAAATATCTTAAATAGAAGTGAAATATGATATAATAAATTATTAATTGAATTTAAAATAGAAAGTAAATTTATAAAGCAGATAAGGAAAAGAAATCATATGCGAATAGAAAATAATTTTATACCTATGTATTATCAACTTAAAAATATAATTATTGATATGATTGAAAATGAGGAAATTGGTGTAGATGAATGCATTCCTTCTGAGCCGAAGCTGATGCGTACTTATAATCTAAGTCGTACAACGGTAAGAAAGGCTATTGATGAACTTGTAAATGAAGGATATTTATATAAACGTCAAGGAAAGGGAACCTTTGTTAAAGGTAGGGGATTTGAACAAGGCCTTATTAAATTATCAGGATGTAGTGAAGATATTAGACGTTATGGTTTAGAACCGAAGCCCTATGTTTTACGTGCACAGACTGAAAAGCCTTCAAAGAAAGTAGCAAAAATGTTGGAGATTAGTACTAAGGAAGATACCTTTTATATGGAGCGTGTTATTTATGGGGATGACATACCTATTAATAAAAATAAAAGTCATATACCTTATTATTTAGTGCCTGGTATTGAAAAGATTGATTTTAATAAAGAATCACTGTATAAGGTTATTGAAAAAGATTATGGCATAGTGATTAAAAGAGCGGTTAGAACTGTAGAAGCTATTTTAGCTAGTGAAGAAATTGCATTACAGTTAAAAGTTAAAGAAGGGTCACCAGTGATGCTCTTTAAAGGACAAGTTTATGGTGAGTATAAAGGGAAGGAAGTAATTGTAGAATATTTTGAAGCTGTCTATCGTTCAGATCAATTTCAGTTTTACATTGAACAATATAGATAGATATATGGGTTTATAATATATGAAATCCTATTAGTATAGATGCTACATTGATTAGTTAGTATAAGGACTAAGTTTAGTTTATAAATGTTTTCTCTATATGAGGGTATAAAAGTGAAAGTTTTAAATCATAATGATAAAGTATTGAAAAAGATTTAGAGAAATAGTATGATTAACTTGTACGTACAACATGACAACATAACAATTAGAAGATAACGTAAAGTTAAATAGAATATACACTCATATCTATAGGAGGAAGCAGAATGAAATTATTCGTTGATACAGCTAACACAGCAGAAATTCGTAAAGCAAATGATTTAGGTGTAATTTGTGGGGTGACAACTAACCCATCACTTATTGCGCGTGAAGGACTTGAGTTTAAATCTGTAATCACAGAAATTACAAGTATTGTAGATGGTCCAATTAGTGCAGAAGTTATTTCTCTTGAAGCGTCTAAGATGGTAGAAGAGGCAGTGGAGCTTGCTACAATACATAAAAATATTGTAATCAAGCTCCCAATGACAGAAGAAGGCCTAAAAGCTACAAAACAATTAACTGAAAAAGGTATCCACACAAATGTAACTTTAATTTTCTCAGCATCACAAGCATTACTTGCAGCTAGAGCAGGTGCAACATATGTAAGTCCATTCATTGGGCGTCTTGATGACATTGGTATGGATGGTATGCAACTCATAAAGGATATTGCAGATATCTTTAAACTTCATGATATTAAGACAGAAATTATTGCAGCAAGTGTACGTGGTCCACTTCATGTAGTTGATGCAGCTAAAGCAGGTGCACACATTGCAACAGTACCATACAATGTAATTGTACAAATGACAAAACATCCTTTAACAGATAATGGAATTGAAAGGTTCCTTAAGGACTGGGAAGGATTAGAACAAAAACTTCAATAAAGATAATTACTCAAATATATCTACTTTTTCACCGGCAAGAACTTTATTCATACTGCGAACGGCACACATTTTGCCACACATTGTACAGGTGTCTTCATGTTCAGGCTTTGATTCTTCACGATAGCGTCGTGGTTTTTCTGGTTCTAGGGCGAGGTCGAACATAGCTTTCCAGTTAATGTCTGCACGGGCTTTACTCATTTTATTATCCCACTCTCGTGTGCCAGGAATGTTTTTTGCAATATCACCAGCATGAGCTGCAATTTTAGTAGCAACAATGCCTTCTTTCATGTCTTCTAGGTTTGGAAGGCGAAGGTGTTCAGCAGGAGTGACATAACATAAAAAATCTACACCAGCAGCTGCAGCAACGGCACCTCCAATAGCACTTGTAATATGGTCATAGCCAGGAGCAACATCGGTTACAAGTGGTCCAAGAACATAAAATGGTGCACCATGACAAAGTTTTTTCTCTAAAAGGACATTCGCTTCGATCTCATTGAGTGCCATATGACCTGGTCCTTCAATCATCACTTGAATATTTCTTTCCCAAGCACGCTTTGTAAGTTCACCAAGCGTGATGAGTTCTTTTATTTGAATGGCATCTGTAGCATCAGCAATACTACCTGGTCTACAAGCATCCCCTAAGCTTAAAGTAACATCATATTTTTCACAGATATCGAGGAGTCTGTCATAGTATTCAAAAAAAGGATTTTCTGCCCCATTGGCTTCCATCCAAGCAAAGAGGAGTGAACCGCCACGAGATACAATATTTGTAAGGCGCTTATTTCTTTTAAAGGTTTCAATAGTTTCACGATTGAGACCTGCATGGAGTGTCATAAAATCCACACCGTCTATTGCATGCTTTTCGATAACTTTAAAAAATTCATCGACGGTAATATCAGCAATATCTTTTTGTAAGAATCCTATCGCATCATACATAGGTACTGTTCCAATCATAGCAGGAGAAGTTGCAAGGAGCCTTTTTCTAAAGACTTCTGTATGGCCATAGTTTGAAAGATCCATTATGGCATCTGCTCCCATTTGAATAGCTAGATTTACTTTTTCTATTTCTTCACCAATATTACAACAGTCTCTAGAAATTCCTAGATTCACATTAATTTTGGTTTTTAAGCCATGACCTACCCCCACGGCAGATAGATTTTTATGATTTTTATTAGCAGGAATAGCGATTTGTCCATTAGCTACCTTTTCCATAATAAGCGTAACATCTATATTTTCTTTCAGTGCTACCAGTTTCATTTCTTTTGTAATAATACCTTTTTTTGCGGCATCCATTTGTGTTGTGTAATTCATCTTAAAACCTCCCATTTTTATAATATAAAGAAACAAGCTACATCTATAATGGGGTACTATGTAAAAGTATAAAAAAGCCTCCAAATAGAAAATCTATTTAGAGGCAATAAAATCTTATGGTTTTAAGGATTTAAATATCAATAATATAAAGATATTTAATCATAATCTACTTGCTTCCCTACGATGGTATTAACCATATCAGGTTCAACGAGTTGGAATAATCCTCTCAGCCAAATGGCACCCCTAGCTAGTTTGTTAATATATTTTAGTATAATTCATAAAAAAACAAAAGTAAACTTAAAATAAAGAATAAAATAAAAATAATAGTCAATACTAAAGAGAGAGCAGAATATGATTAGATCATAAATAAAGGGAATATATGTTAAAACATGTAAAAAATATATTTTTAAATACCTATATTTTTAATAGGAAGAGATTTTTTTTAATTTTGGACAGATTTTTCAGGTTATGGTACATTTTACTCCTTGTGGTTTTTCAAAATATGTAGTATCATTCAAAGTAGTATGTAAGCGAAAAATCGTTTTTCACCGAGTAAGGGAGCTTAAGACTTAACTAAATGGATGTTCTTACTCTGAAGACAAGATGGTATAAGCCATTTAATGTTTATATAAATAAAAGATAGATTGTAGAGGTAATGGTCATAGAAAGTATATTATTTAATCAATTAGAAGTATCAGAAGAAATTATTAGAGCGGCTCAGGATATGGGATTTGAGGAGACTACTCCGATTCAAGCAAAAGCAATTCCGGTTATTTTAGAAGGAAGAGATATTATTGCACAAGCACCGACAGGGACAGGTAAAACATGTGCGTTTGGTATTCCAGCGATCGAATTAGTGGACACAAGCGATGACAATGTGCAAGTATTAATTCTTTGTCCAACACGTGAGCTAGTTATACAAGTAGCTGAAGAGTTAACAGCTTTATCAAAATACAAAAAAGGGGTACGTGTTCTTCCAATTTACGGGGGACAACAAATAGATCGTCAAATTTCTGCACTTAGAAAAAAACCACAAATCATTATTGGAACACCTGGTCGTGTGATGGATCATATTAGAAGAAGAACGCTTAAACTTGATGACTTAAATATGATTATCTTAGATGAAGCAGATGAAATGCTTAACATGGGATTCCGTGAAGATATTGATGTTATTTTAGAGAGTGTGCCAGAAGAGCGTCAATTTGTACTTTTCTCAGCAACACTTGCAAAAGCAATTTTAGATATTGCAAACAAATATCAAAACAACCCAGTAAAGGTAAACGTTGTTCATAAAGAACTTACAGTGCCAACTATTGAGCAGTATTACTTAGAAGTTAGAGATGCAAATAAAGTAGAAGTATTATCACGTTTAATTGATGCAAATAATTTTAAACTGTCAGTAGTATTTTGTAATACAAAACGTCGAGTGGATGATCTTTGTCGTGATCTTCAAGCTAGAGGATATAGTGCAGAGTCACTTCATGGAGATATGAAACAACTTCAAAGAGATAATGTTATGTCTCGTTTTAGAAATGGTCTAATTGATATTCTTATTGCAACAGACGTAGCAGCTCGTGGTATTGATGTTGATGATGTAGATGCAGTATTCAATTATGATGTACCAAGTGATGAAGAATACTATGTACACCGTATCGGTAGAACAGGTCGTGCAAAACGTCAAGGGGTATCTTATACATTTGCAGCGGGTAAAGAACTGGTTAAATTAAGAGATATCCAACGTTATACAAAATCAAAAATTAAACTTATTAAACCACCTTCAATTGAAGATATCCAAGAAAACAAACTTTCAGGTATCATGGACGATGTAAAAGCAGTATTAGCTGAAGGCGGGCTTTCTAAATATACAAGTTATGTTGAAACACTTTTAGAAGAAGTGGGTGATATTACAGAAGAGAACTATGCAACTTCTCTTGAAGTAGCAGCAGCTTTTCTTAAAATGACTATGGATAAGCTCGTAATGGGTGCCTCAGCAGAAATTTCTGTAGAGGACTTAGGTGCACGTTCAAGTTATGATGCAAGTAAATTTGAAGGCAATATGGTTCGTCTTTTCATTAACCTTGGTAAGAAAGATAATTTACAGATTTCAGATCTAGTTAAATTCATTGCATCAAATTGTGACATTAAAGGAAAAGAGATTGGGCGTGTAGATATGCTTGAAAAGTTCTCATTCTTTGAAATACCAAAAAATCACTTAGAGAATGTAATGACAAACCTTATTGGTGAAAGTTTAAAGGGGAGAAAAGTAAATATAGAAGTTGCTAACAAAAAACAAGGTAGTGGCAACAGACGTGAGCGTAGTGATAGACGTCAAGAAGGTGGACGTAACAACTACAAATCAAGAAAAAGAACAGCAAAAGAAGACTAATAAAAAAATCAGGTTACCTTTAGGTAGACCTGATTTTTTTTACATAACTAGAGTTAAAAAAGCTTTATAGGTTGCAAATGTATATGATATCTAGTTATTT
>JAZKZQ010000221.1:0-8084 GCA_045612745.1 Cellulosilyticum sp.
AGGATAATAGAGAGGTTCAGCTTATTTTACTTGTAACTGTAGGCTTTGGAATAATTGGTTTCTTAGATGACTATATTAAGGTGGTTAAGAAACGTTCATTAGGACTTACACCAATGCAAAAAATTATTGGGCAACTTGCGGTAACAGTTATTTTTGCATATCTACTCAAAACATATTTAGGGCTTAATACAGAAATTATTGTCCCATTTACAGGTGGTAAGGTTTGGGATTTAGGTATTTTATATTGGCCTTTTCTTGTATTTGCCGTACTTGCTGTAGTTAATGCAGTTAATTTAACAGATGGATTAGATGGTTTAGCATCTAGTGTCACTGTACTTGTTGCAACATATTTTGCAGCTATTGCATTAGGAGTAGGTAGTGGTGCTTTTCCGATTGCAGGGGCAGCAGTGGGAAGCTTATTAGGATTTTTACTCTTTAATACTTATCCAGCCAAGGTATTTATGGGAGATACAGGTTCTCTAGCACTTGGTGGGTTTGTTATTGCTACAGCTTTTGTAATGAAGATGCCATTATTTATTCTCATTGTTGGACTTGTTTATGTGGTTGAAAATATATCTGTTATTTTACAAGTATTTTACTTTAAAAAAACAAAGAAGAGATTATTTAGAATGGCACCTATTCACCATCACTTTGAACTTGGTGGTTGGCCAGAAACAAAGGTTGTTGCTATATTTAGTATTGTAACCGCTATTATGTGTTTAGTTGGATTAATCGCAAGATAAAAGACAGGGAAGTGAGGGAGAAAAACTCATGAGTATAGAAGGAAAAAAAGTATTAGTTGTAGGAAATGCACGTAGTGGAATAGGTGCAGCTAAGCTTGCACATATGCATCATGCGCAGGTTTGTATTTATGATGGCAAACCATATGAAAAATGGGATGCCAAAGCACAGGAGCAGATTAATACCCTTAAAGCTGAAGGAATTAGATATATTTTAGGGGAAGAAGTAAATATAGATGAGTATGATTTACTTATTACAAGTCCTGGTATTTCACTTGAAATAGACCTTATTAAGGCAGCATTTGCAGCTGGAAAAGAAGTGACAGGTGAATTTGAGTTTGCTTCAACGTTTTGTAAGGCACCAATTGTAGCAATTACAGGTACAAATGGTAAAACAACAACAACAACACTTGTTGGAGAAATTATGAAGGCATATAATCCTAAGACTTTTGTGGTTGGTAATATTGGCCGTGCTTTTAGCGAAGAAGTAGCAAATATTCCAGCTGATGGAATTGTTGTAGCAGAGGTAAGTAGTTTCCAGCTTGAAACAGCAAAAACATTTAAACCTAAGGTAAGTGCACTTTTAAATATTACACCAGATCATTTAAATAGACATCATACAATGGAAAACTATTGTCAGTGTAAATATAATATTTTTAAGAACCAAACAGCAGATGAGTTCTGTATTTTAAATACAAGAGATGAATATTATGAAGAGGCTAAAAAAATATTGCCATGTAAAGTAATTGTCTTTTCTATTAATGAAATACCTAAATGTGGTGCTTATTTAAAAGATGGTATGCTTATGGAAAATATTAAGGGTCAAGAAGTTGTTATATGTGATAGTTCAGTGTTGAATATTAAAGGAACACATAATATTGAGAATGCATTAGCGGCTATTGCTATGACTACTGCATTTGGTGTACCAACAGAAATTATTAAAAAAGTACTTGTAGGTTTTAAAGGAGTAGAACATCGTACAGAATTTGTGACAAACAAGGGTGGTATAGACTTCTTTAATGATTCAAAAGCCACCAATACAGATGCTGCAAAAGCAGGTCTAATTGGTCTTAGTGTACTAAAAAAACCAATTCGCCTTATTGCAGGTGGGATGGATAAACAAATCAGCTTTAAAGACTGGATTAGATTATTTGAAGGGCTTGTAGCAAAAGTTTATATCATTGGTGAAACCAAAGCACAGATTGTAAAAGAATGTGCAGAAAGTGGCTATTACAATGTAGCTACTTTTGAAACCTTTGAAGCAGCTATCAAAAATGCATATGCTGAAAGTCATGTGGGCGAATGTATTTTATTATCACCTGCTTGTGCAAGCTGGGACATGTTTGAAAGTTACGAACAAAGAGGAGAAATCTTTAAGGAAATTGTACGAAATTTGGAAGGGTGAAATAAATGGCAGTAGAACAATCATCAAACCAAGTACAAAAGAAGAAAAGAAAAACATTAGGTACACCAGATTATATTATGATGGCAATTATTTTACTTATTTTTGCTTTTGGTGTTGTCATGGTATATAGTGCCAGTTTTTATTTTTGTGTGAATAATGGTAGAGCGCCAGCTAGTTTTGCAATTAAACAATTAGCTATAGGTTGTGCGGGAATATTAGTAATGTTATGGTTAACATATAAATTTGATTACCACTTGTTTTCTACGAAAGCTCTTTCGTGGGGGTTATATATGGCAAGCATTTGTTTATCTATTTTGGTAATGTTTGTGGGAAAAAAAATAAATGGTGCAAGAAGGTGGATTGAGATTGGACCTATTTCATTTCAGCCTTCGGAAATTGCGAAAGTAGCAGTAATTATTATGCTAGCTTCATATATTGTGCGTAACAGGAAAAAGTTTAATCAGTTTAAATATCGCCTTGGAGCATGGCTTATTTTTATAATTCCAGCAGGTATTGTTATGTTGGAAAATTTAAGTTCAGCTATTGTTATTGGGGGCATTGGTTTTATTATGTGCTTCATTTCTATGCCTAAGGTGAAAATATACATATGTACGGTAATTTTAGGAGTTGGTGCAGTATTTGGGGCATATGTTTTAGCTATGTCTACACCAGAAGGTCAAGATCCATCTAACTTTATTTTAAAAAAGGTACTGCCAGCTTATAGGCTAGAACGTATCCAGGTCTGGCTTGATCCTTGGATTGACCCAAGGGATTCAGGTTATCAACCAATACAAGCCTTATATGCTGTAGGCTCAGGTGGATTATTTGGTAAAGGACTAGGTAATTCAGTTCAAAAACAAAGCTTCTTACCAGAACCTTATAATGACATTATCTTTGCTGTTATATGTGAAGAATTAGGGCTTGTAGGGGCGTTAGTATTGATTCTAGGATATGCAACTTTAATTATACGGGGATTTATCGTAGCTATGCGATCGCCCGATTACTTTGGCTCCTTGATTGCAGTAGGCATATCATCTATGGTAGCCATACAAGTTATTATTAACATAGCTGTTAATACAAATACAATTCCAACGACAGGGATGCAGTTATCACTTATAAGTTATGGTGGGACAGCTGTTGCTGTACTTTTAGCTACATTAGGTATATTGCTTAATGTTTCTAAATCCTCAAGCATTCAAAAAGTTAAAAAATAATATGGTACCTTTTTACAGTTTTGCGCATAAATTGGTTGTATAGAAGCTTACCTATTTTAGGAGGTGCTCTTAAATGAGTGAAATTGTTATCCAAGGTGGTAGGCGTCTAGAAGGTGAATTGCATATTGCTGGTAGCAAGAATGCAATTCTTCCTATTATTGCTGCGACTTTGCTTTGTAGAACCACAACTTATCTTTATAATTGTCCTAGAATTTCAGATGTTGAATTGATGATAAAGATACTTAAGCAGTTAGGTTGCAAAATAATATGGGATGAAAAAGTATTAATGATTGATACAAGTACTTTAGAAAGTTGTGACGTACCCGCTCAATTAGTGAATCAAATGCGTTCTTCAATTATATTGTTAGGAGCTCTTCTGAGTCGATGTAAAGAAGCTCAGATTGGTATGCCAGGTGGTTGTCAATTAGGCAAGAGGCCTATTGACCTCCACTTAGACGCATTGCGTAAGATGCAGGTAGATATATCAGAGCAAGAGGACTTTATTCAGTGCAAAACTTTAAACCTTCAAGGCGCTCATATTAATTTAGAAATGCCAAGTGTAGGTGCAACAGAGAATATTATGTTAGCTGGTGCATGTGCTAATGGCACAACGACTATTTATAATGCTGCAAAAGAACCAGAAATAGTTGATTTACAAAACTTTTTAAATGCATGTGGTGCAAAAATATCAGGTGCTGGAACAAAACAAATTATTATCCATGGGGTAGAAGCATTAAATGGCACAAATTATCGTGTTATTCCAGACCGTATTGTAGCTGGAACTTATTTAGTAGCAGGTGCAATTACAAGAGGAAATGTAATTTTAACAGATGTATATAATAGGCATTTGGAAACGACTATTAATAAATTAAGGGCAGTTGGCTGTAACATAAGAGAAGAAAAGAATAAGCTCATTCTTACAGTAGCTAAACCTCTTAAGGGTATAGGACTAAAAACGGAAGTGTATCCAGGATTTGCAACAGATATGCAGTCACAGTTTGTAACACTATTTACAACGTGTAATAGCATAAGTCATGTAAAAGAAAATATATTTGAGTCTAGATTTAGAGCAACTTATGAACTACAGAAATTAGGCGCACATATTATAGTAGATGAAAGTAAACAGAGTGCAACAGTTCATCCAACACCTTTTTTGACAGGTACAACGGTAGAGGCAACAGATTTAAGAGGTGGTGCAGCTTTAGTACTTGCAGGGCTTGTAGCGAATGGAACAACTATTGTTAAGAATGCTTATCATATACAAAGAGGGTATGAGGATATTGTAAGAGATTTAAGTATACTGGGAGCTAATATAACGTATGTGCAGGAGAGGAAGTAGTTATATTTGAAGAAATATAATATAAAAAAACAAAAGAAGAAAATATATATTGGAATGATAATAGGGCTTATTTTAATTGCCCTATTATCATTTCCTATTTTTGATATTAAAAAAATAACGGTAAATAATAATGGATACTATTCAAAGGAAGAAATTATAGAAACCTCTGGATTGGAGGAGAGAAATTTATTTGACTTATCATTTAGTCAAGCTAAAAAGGCACTATACAAACTTCCTTATATTCAAAAGGTCGAAATTGACTATTATTTTCCAGGAAATATTACTATTAATTTAGTAGAAAATGCACCATTCATATATGTACCGTTTTCTGGGAGCTACTTGTGTTTAAATGAACAAGGACAAGTTATCAGGCAAACTGGTAAATTAAATGCACAAGTACCTATTGTGAAGGGATTGAATTTTTCAGAATTTAAAATAGGAGAAATACTAGGTATTCAAAATGATGATGCTTTTCTTGCAATAAAAGACATAGTTGGTATTTTGAAGGAATATAAATATGAAGATAAGATAAAAGAAATAGATGTTTATAACCTTGAAGAAATTCACTTGTATGTTGATAATTTAGATGTTATAATGGGTGAGATAGGAGATTTTGATAAAAAGCTTCAATGGCTCATTGCAACGCATGAAACATACGACATGGGTATATTAGATTTGTCCCAAGTAGTAAAAAGTGGACAAGCGTCGCTTAGGCCCATTACATAGAAAATACACAATAAATAAATATACTTCAGATGAAGGGGGAGTCTACTTTGCTCGAAATATGGGAAAATGAATTACAAGGCGCACAAATAAAAGTTATTGGTGTAGGCGGTGGGGGTAATAACGCTGTAGATCGTATGATTGAAAAAGGATTAGACGGGGTAGAGTTTATTACAGTTAATACAGACCATCAAGCACTTGCACGTTCAGGTGCGCCAAGTAAAATTCAAATTGGTGAAAAAATGACTCGTGGATTAGGTGCAGGCGCTAATCCTGAAATTGGAACAAAATCAGCAGAAGAAAGCCGCGAAGAAATTCTACAAGCAATTAAAGGCGCTGATATGCTATTTATCACTGCAGGTATGGGCGGTGGTACAGGGACAGGTGCAGCACCTGTTATTGCTAGTATTGCAAAAGAACAAGGTATTTTAACAGTAGGTGTGGTTACAAAACCTTTTAGTTTTGAAGGTAGAAAACGTATGTTAAATGCAGAAAAAGGAATTAATGAGCTTAAACAAAATGTAGATACATTAGTTGTGATTCCAAACGATAAGATTTTACAAGTTATTGATAAAAAAACAACAATGGTAGATGCATTTAGTAAGGCTGATGATGTACTTCAACAAGGGGTACAAGGTATTACAGATCTTATTTCTAACCCAGGTATCATTAATCTTGACTTTGCAGATGTTAGAACAATTATGAATAATAAAGGCGTTGCGCATATGGGTATTGGTCGTGCAACAGGTGAAAATCGTGCAGAAGAAGCTGTTAAATATGCAATTAGCAGTCCATTGTTAGACACAAGTATTAATGGGGCACGTTGTGTACTTGTTAACATGTGTGGCGGAGAAACATTGGGACTTATGGAAGCTAATGTAGGTATGGGACTCATTAGAGAAGCCGTTGATCCAGATGCAGAAATTATCTTTGGTACATCTATTAATGAAGATTTAGGTGAAGAAATTATTATTACAGTTATTGCAACAGATTTTCAGAATCAAGATGTGAGTTTAAATACATTTAAACCTGTGCAAGCTGTAAAAGAGGAAATGTCAAGACAAACACAAGTAGCACCATCTAGGCCAGCTATGCAATCTGTAGAAGAAGAAAGATTTACACCTATTAAAGAAATTCAAGTTGAAATACCACAATTTTTAAGAAGAAATCGCTAATATAAAAAAAAGATACGATGATGTCGTATCTTTTTTTTTATATGCCTCTTTATTTTTACAAAATTTGTAAACAAGTTTAGTTACAATAAAAAGGCAAAGGAAAGAAAGAGGTGACAAGGTGTATGTTCTTTATATGGATATTTTATTTTTAATTAACTTTATGATGGATATTATAATATTTATAATTACGACTATGATGCTTAATAAGCCATTCAATTTAAAAAGAATTATGATAGCTAGCATCATAGCAGCCCTCTTATATTGTATGCTACTTATTTATCCAGTATTACAGCGTTTACCTTATAGTGTATATGCCATGCTTATACCTGTTATACCTATTTTATATTTATATCGTCCTATGTGTCTAAAAAAGTTTTTTAAGTATTATTTGATAAGTACATGTGTGGCTGCATTAATTGGTGGGATAAGTTTTACATTATGGTATCAATTACAATATTATATACTGGGTTATAAACCTACATTAGAATTTATATTACTCATAGGGATTGGTGTAGGGATTATGGTATATAGTTTATTTTATGCTATACGAAGAAGATTGATTATGCCACATTTCGAATATGATTTGGAGATATATTATGATGGAAAGGTACAAATAATATCAGCGCTTTTAGATACAGGAAATATGTTATATACGCCAATTGGGCATCAGCCAGTGTTAGTTGTAACTTATGAAGCAGTTAAGGATTTACTAGCTGAAGAAGAAAGTCAGGCCATTCAAAGTTGCCACAATGATATGGAGAAAATGATGGAATTAGACAAATTTCCAAAATATATTATTCCTTTTCATAGTATGGGATGTGAGAATGGATTGTTATGGGGCGTGATGAGTGAGTGTATAGTTCTTCATAAAGGTGGATTTGAAAAACAAATTCCAAAGTGTGTGATGGGAATAGCTTTTGGGAGCTTATGCAGTAATAGGGCATATAAAGCATTAATTCATCCAGACTTTATCTTAAGTGAGGGGGAATAGGTCGTGATTAAAGAGTGGGTATGTTACCTAAAAAAATTAAGCCGTTGGTGTATTTATCGTTACATAAGAGAAAGTGCACAATCAATTGATTATATAGGTGGTAGTGAAGTATTACCACCCCCATTGACAAGAGAAGAAGAGGAAAATCTTATTGCAAGAATGGTTGTATCTGAAGGAGATGAGGTAGCACTTAAAGAAATAAAAACTATCCTTATTGAACGTAATCTAAGATTAGTTGTATATATTGCAAGAAAGTTTGAAAATACGGGTATTCATATGGAAGACTTAATTTCAATAGGCACTATTGGCCTTATAAAAGCAATCAATACATTTAATCCTAGTAAAAAAATTAAATTAGCTACTTATGCTTCAAGGTGTATCGAAAATGAAATTTTAATGTTTTTACGGCGTACTAATAAGCTAAAAACAGAAGTTTCCATAGATGAACCACTTAATGTAGATTGGGATGGCAATGAATTACTATTATCAGATATACT
>JAZKZQ010000222.1:0-13862 GCA_045612745.1 Cellulosilyticum sp.
TTTGATATGCATTCACCTTCAAGATTGGCTATTAGGGTATTTAAAAATGATTTTGTAGAAAAGGGTATTGGGCAGGGTATTTTAAAGGGGATTCCTGAAGTAGTAGAAAATACCAAGGAAATGAGTCAGAGTATTATTGGCGCTATGAGTAATATGCCTAAGTTAGATATAGTACCTAAGATGCAAACACTAGGATCGGTTAAGGCGGTAGATATAGCAAGTTCAGTAGCTACAACAAACCATTATGCAGATGGAGACATTGTTATTCAAAATATGAACATTAACTCTAAAGAAAATGCTCAGTACTTTGCAGAGTATCTTTACTCTTTAAAGAAATCAAGAAATAGAACGATTGGGGTGATGACATGATAGAACTTTATACTTTAAGAGATTTAGTAAAACCTTATGCTAAAATTCCTATTGTATCAGGTAGTACTAGTGCCGAAAGAAATGGCTACTATAAACTTACCTTTTCTATTCTAAGTAGATATCTTAAAGAAAATCGAATAGTCATTAACCAAAACACCATCTTTAAAGTAGATGGCCTTTTTTATGTTTGCACAGATACAGGAAATAGTGATGGGGAGAAGGTAGAACTTACTTTTAATGCTGAGCTACTGCAAATGCAAATACTCATGTTTACTTATATAGATTCACTTAAACTAGAAAGCGCTAGTGTTAGCGAAGTTCTTTCTAAAATTTTAGACCCTACTATTTTAGAAGTAGGTATTTGTGATGAGCTAACTTATTTTGATTTAGATATGAGTCAAACAAATGCTCAGGCTATACTAAGTCAGGTGTTAGAAATTACTAAAGGAGAGATTTCTTATGATGGTTTGAAAATCAATATTAGAAAAGCTAACTGGCAAGAGGATTATAGAACCTTAAAAAAAGGTAGAGATTTTACAACATTAGATGAGAGCACAGATGTATCAGATGTAATTACTAGACTGCATTATAAGAGCAAGAGTGGTGAAATAAGTGGTACAGTTGATAGCCCTAATATTAATAAATATGGTTTTGCAAGAGAGGGATATCAACAGTTTGACTCAGAAGATGAAGGTATACTAGCTATAATTGCCAGTGAGTATCTTTCTACTGTAGATACACCAGCTTGTAGTATTTCTATTAGTATTCCTAAAGTTAGAAAACTTTCCTTGAAGCTTTGTGAAACTGTTAAGCTACACAATACTTTGTTAGATGAGGAATTAACTTATAAGGTTGTGGGTTATAACAAGAGCCTAATAACAGGTGATGATACTTATCAGTTAGGTCAAAGGAAAAAGGATTTTACAGATATAGAGCAGATCATAGCTGAGCAAACCCAAGAAGTTGTTCAAGATGTTGTTCAGAATGTTATTGTGGAAGTCATTGAGCAACAGGTTATTAGTGCTAATACAGCACATATCCTTAATGCTTGGATAAGGGACTTAAATGTAGAATTTCTTGAAACTAACTTTGATGCCTTGGATGTAAGAAAAGCCTATCCAGAAGGTGGCATACGTAACTTTATCAGAATTAAAGAAGAACAGATTGAGTTTGTAACTCAAACATTAAGTGATACTGAAACCCAAGATTATATGAACAAGGATGGTGACCAGATTTATTACACAGCTATTGATGAGCATGTGCAAGCTTATAAGTATTTTACCATTACATCTCCCACAAGTATTTATCAAAATTTAACAGTAGCACAAGTGGATAAGTTCAAGGTTAAAGTAAGGAAGATCCTTACAGAAAGTATTAAAGCTTCTTTTGCTTTTGGTCTTATTGGAGATACCCAATATCCACTAATGAGATGGGGCGTAGGAACCGATACGAGTGGTACCAGTGATAAAGGAAAAGGATTTATTTATAAAGAGTTAGATGGATTGGTACTTAAGTACATCACTAGTACAGGAACAGTGCATCAAATTAAGTTAGGTGAGAATGGTATAGAAGGCTTACCAGCTGGTGGAGAAACTATTATCCAAAATATCAACATGGGTGGGCTGATTGAGATACCTGGTCAAGCCTTAACAAAAGCTTCATTTAATGCTTCAGGTGTAGTCGTTGAACATGGAGAAACCACCACTACATTTACTTGGACTAAGGATAGTCAAGGCAGAATTACTAGTTTATATAATTCTCAAACAGGGTTAACAGTGCCTGTTAGTTGGAGTTAGGAGGTGATAGGTGTGCTGATAAATGATTTTAATATGGGCTTTATGACTGCATTAGCTTCCTTTGGTATCGGTAATGCCTCTGAAGCGAGTGGGTTGCCGGATCAAAGTATTTTAACCTTTGTAAATTGTGGACATTATACAGGGGATATTGGGGAGGGTGTATTAAACTTAAGTGATACAACTTATTATTCGGTTTTTAGTAGCATATATCACTATATCCCATCAAAAGGTGGCATTGTGATGATGGGCTCTTATCAATTGCAAGACTGGGAATATTTCGGAAGTATACAACCTAGAGCAATGATGCGTATTACAGCTGATGATGAAGTAATTTTTGAAGGTGAAGTAACAGAATTTTTTCCTGAAGAAACAGTAAAAGAAGTAAGGGCTTTTACTTATAAAAAGACGTTTAATATAGAAGCCAAGCGGTTAAATCTTAGTGAAAATATGGCATTAGAATTATACCAAACAATGATTATTGGTTATAAGTAGGTGAAGTATGAGTGATATTGAATTAAAAAATGGCTTTCTGTGTGGTTTGTTGGGTACAGGTCTTGGTATTGGAGAAAATTATGAAAATGCTGGTGATGGCACTACTACAAATATCAAATTGCCACCTTTGGAACAGTTGAAAATAGTAAATTTAAATGCTTACGATTATGTGGCAACTTATCTGAATGCTACAACATATACACCTGTTTTATCTAGTAGCTTTAGCTATATGCCAAGTCAAGGTTATGTAATCATTGGCGGTTATGACTTGTTTGACTTCGAGGGACCTTATTGGGAGGCGTCACCTGAAGCAAATGTACGTATTATTGTAGATGGAAAAACAGTATTTGAAGATGATAGTAGGGTGCTTTTTGAAAGTGTTTCTTTTAGTCCTGCTATGGTTTTTCAATATCAAACAAGCTTTGAATTTGCAGCGAAAAGGTTGAATTTATCAGATACGATGCAAATGTTACTTAGAGAGACTATGGTTGTAGGATTAAAGTAAAGGGGGCATGCAAATGGCAAGTTTTTTCAAGTTAGTATTAGACACTTTAGCACCACAAGAGGTTAGTTTACTCATTAATAATGGGGTTACTTTAACAGCTTCTCATCTAGTAACCTTAAAGATTAGTACTAAAGATGCAGTGACAACAGGCTATCAAATGAAAATATGGGGTGGAATAGAAGATGTGGTACTTGAAGCAGATGCTGCTTGGCAGACGTATACTTCTAGTTTGCAAGTTACCTTATCACCAAGTGATGGTCTTAAAACAATCTATGTAAAAGTACGAGATGATGTACTCAATGAAAGCTCTGTAGCAAGTGCAACTATAGAAGTTAATACAGCCGTACCAGTGGTAACTTTAATCAGTGGACCAGATATTACAAGAGTAAGTTATAACGCCCCAAAAGACGTTGTGAACTTTTCTTGGAGAGCAGATGTTGATATTGTAGAGTGGAAGGTTTGTGTAGTTTCTAGTGAGACAGATGCTCATAATGTAGGGAGCGTCATACCTATTACGAATGGCTCACTTAATATGTCTGGTTTAGAAGTAGCTGCGAATACTTCTATAGCTAGTGTCCTTAAAGCTAAGGATATGGCTGTAGCAAGTGATGGGGATGGGGAAAAGATTATTAAAGTCTTTGTTAAAACTGCTTCTGGTATTTGGAGTGCTTAAGAAAGGGTGATTAAATGGGGGATAAAGTATCCTTTGACTATAAAACCTTTTCAGATTGGGGCTCAGGCTTTACTGGGGAGATTACCATTACTAATCATACTACGGCACCTATTACTAACTGGGCGTTATCCTTTGACTGGAATGTAACGATTACTTCTTTTTATACTTGTACAATCAAATCACAGGTTGGTAGTACGTATACTATTATACCTATGTGGGATAAGGTGATTGCAGCGGGTAAATCCTTAAATGTTGGTTTTCAAGGAGAATCTGGTGGTATTTCTACATCACCTAGTAACTATAAGCTAGTTTGTGATGAGTTTGGTGCAAGCGTTCCAGTGGCCAACATTACTATCCTTAACTATTCAAGGAATAAGCTAGGAAAGGTTACTGGAACTACTAAATGTACAGTAACCTTTAAATCCGATCAGCCGTTAACAGCTTGGGAAGCTAGAGCTAATGGTGGAACGGGTGTAGGAGTTGGTCTTTTAGTAGGAGAAGGTGGTGCACTTGCAACCGGCGCAATAGAAAGTTTTGATGTAGATACTTCGGAGCTTACTTTAGGAGACAAAGAATATACCATCAAAGTTTATGGTAAAAACTCAGCAGGAGAGTGGTCTACATGAATGGTGGTATTGGATTTAGTTGGTTTAGGCTAACTCTAGTTGATGAAGTAAAACATTATGTGACGATAGAGGGAACGTTGGCACAAGAACAAAATCTGATCGCTAATGTTGAAGCCGAAGTAGAATTAATAGGCACTCTTATAGAGCAACAACAAGAAGGACTTATAAAAGAACAATATCTTATAGGAACACTTAAAGCACATGAATTCATAGGCTTGTTGGGAGGTGATAGAGATGAATGATATTCGTATTGTCCAAGGAGAAACAATAGACATCATGGTAACAGTTAAAGATGAGCAAGGCAAAATGGTTGTTATAGAAGGATTTGAAGGCATGTTCGGTTCAAGTGTAACAGGTCAAAAGAAAATGACAGTGGTTGATAATATGCTTATCTTATCTCTAACATCTGAAGAAACATTAGAAATGCAACCTAAAGAATACCGCTATGAGATAAAAGTAAAGACCACTGAAAACAAGATAAAAAGCATTTTATCGGGGCACTTAATTATAACCAAAGCATATGTACAATTTGAAAAATAGGGGTGATTGGAATGAAAGAATTACAATTTATATTTAGTGCCATTGGAGGAGCGGTGGGATGGTACTTGGGAGGAGTGGATGGGTTTATGTACGCACTGATTACCTTTGTAGTGATTGACTACATCACAGGACTTATGGTGGCGGTGCTAGAACATAAGCTATCCAGTGAAGTAGGATTTAGGGGCATCTTCAAGAAGGTACTTATTTTCGCCATGGTTGGGATTGGCAATATGATAGATGTTCATTTACTTGGAAACGGTAGTGCGATTCGTACTGCTGTTATTTTTTTCTATGTTTCTAATGAGGGCATCAGTATAGTAGAAAATGCTGCTAAAATTGGATTACCAGTGCCTAAGAAACTATTGGATGTTTTGGAGCAGATTAGGTCAAAAGGGGATGAGTAGATGGAGGTTAAACAAATGCACCTCACCCCCAATGCCTATTCAAGACCAGGTACAAAGATGGGGAAAGTAAAAGGCATTGTTATTCACTATGTAGGCAATGCAGGTTCTAGTGCTGAGGCTAATAGGAATTACTTTGAGAATCTAAAGTCAGGGCAGAAGATGAATAATGGACAGTATCGTTATGCCAGTAGTCATTACATTGTAGGACTAAAGGGTGAGATTATAGAGTGCGTTCCTGAAACAGAAGTTGCTTATCATGCCAGTTCTGCTAATAAGGATCATATCGGCATTGAGGTTTGTCATCTTACTGTGGATGGTAAATTTAGTGAGGTGACTTATCAGGTACTTATTGAACTTGTCGCTGATATCTGTAAGAGGTATAAGCTCAATCCTTTAATAGATGTAATCAGACATTATGATGTAACGGGCAAAGATTGTCCAAGATATTATGTACAGCATGCGAAGGCATGGGAGCAGATGAGGAACGATATTAAAGTAAAAATGATAGGACAAACTGTAGGTAAGCTAAAGATTGAACTTAATGGAAAAGTAAAAGAAATAGATGCTATTAATATAGAAGGAATTAACTACGTAAAGCTTCGGGATTTAGTAGATGAGAAGATAAAAGTAGACTATGATGCAGAAAAGAAACTTCCTATAGTAATGGTCAATTCATAACTTGACTTACAGCACCATAAGAGTGATGAATGTAGTAGCTTAAATGAAAGGGGTAAAAATAATGAAGGTTACTATATTACAACCAATGGTTAAGCCAATAGTTAAAAAGAAAGTTTGTGCTTATGCCAGAGTATCTACTAGTAGTAACTCACAAGAAGAGTCATTAGAAAACCAAACAACTTATTATCGAAATAAAATCGAAGCTAATCCAGACTATGAGTTTGTAGGAATCTTTGCAGATAGTGGTTATACAGGAACAAAAGATAATAGACCAGGATTTCAACAAATGATGACTTACTGTAGAGAAGGAAAGATAGACCTTATTCTTACAAAGTCTATCTCTAGATTTGCGAGGAACACAACTATTGTTTTAGAATATGTAAGGGAACTAAAATTGTTGGGTATAGAAATCTATTTTGAAAGAGAAAATATACAAACTTTATCTAAGGACGGTGAGCTGATGCTTGCTGTCCTTTCTTCATTTGCAGAAGAGGAAAGTAGAAGTGCAAGTGAAAATGTTAAATGGAGATTTAGGAAAAAGTTTGAGCAGGGAGAACTACTTATTAACACAAAGCGGTTTTTAGGCTATGACAAAGATGAGTATGGTGATTTAGTCATTAATCGTAAAGAAGCTAAAATTGTAGGTTACATTTTTGAAGCATACCTTAGTGGTAAAGGAACACATAAAATAGCCAAAGACTTAAATAAAAATAAAATTCCTACTGTTACAGGTACAAAGTGGTATGACACAACAGTACTTGCTATTTTAAAGAATGAGAAATACAAAGGGGATGCCTGGCTTCAAAAAACCTATACACCTAATCATCTTACTAAGAAGAAGAAAAGAAATACTGGAGAAGTAGATTACTATTATATAGAAGATAATCATTCAGCTATTATTTCAAGGGAAATGTGGGAAGCAGCTCAAATAAAGCTTAAAGAAAATAGAAGAAATAAGGAACATTCACAGGTAAAAAATAAATATTCAGGGCTACTAGTCTGCAGTAAGTGTGGCTACAACTTAAGAAAGCGTGTTTGGAATAGCGGTAAACCAAGTCAAAAAATAGTCTGGCAATGTAGTAATTATATTAAAAATGGAAAAGATGCTTGTTCGGGAACTTCCGTTTCAGAAGAAGAACTGAACAAGCTTGATATAAAAGAAGAAACCGTTGTAGAGGAGTGTGTGATAAATGGCGAAAAGAATTACATTTATAGCAGGAAGGCAAAATGATGCGGTGCCAGAAACATCTCAATCAGTTAATAAAACTAGAGTTGCTGCCTATTGTAGGGTTTCTACTGATCAAGAAGAACAGCTTAGTAGCTATGAAGCACAGGTTAGATATTACACGAATCATATTCAAAACAATAGTTTATATGAGTTTGCAGGTATTTATGCTGATGAGGGAATAACAGCAACTAATACCAAAAAGCGTGACGAGTTTAATCGCATGATAAAAGACTGCAGAGACGGAAAAATAGATAGGATTATTACAAAGTCCATTTCACGTTTTGCAAGGAACACAGTTGATTGCTTGAACTATGTAAGAGAGCTTAAGGAAATGGGAATAGGAATAACCTTTGAAAAAGAAAACATAGATACCTTAGATGCGAAAGGCGAAGTGCTTTTAACCATTCTAAGCTCTCTTGCTCAAGAGGAGAGCAGATCTATAAGTGAAAACTCTACTTGGGGCATTAGAAGACGTTTTGAAGAAGGGAAAGTTGCTTTAAATCATAATAGGTTTTTAGGCTATGATAAAGATGAGCAAGGGAATCTTATCATTAATGAAAAGCAAGCCAAGATAGTAAGACGTATTTATACGGAGTTTTTGAATGGTAAAGGTACGACACATATTGCTAGAGAGCTAGAAGGGGATAGGATTAAAAGCTGCTCTGGATATACTAAATGGTATGACAGTACCGTCAAGAGCATATTGCAGAATGAAAAGTATAAAGGAGATGCGCTGCTCCAAAAGACTTATACGGTGGATTTTTTAAGTAAGAAGAGAGAAATAAACAACGGTGAGGTGCCGCAGTATTATGTAGAAGAAAGCCATCCAGCTATCGTAGAGCCTAAAACTTGGGAATGTGTACAACTTGAAATTGAAAGAAGAAAAGAATATATGGTAGAGCATTATATGAAAGCATATGACCGTAATATCGATACTAGCCCTTTTACTGGAAAAGTTATATGTGGAAAATGTAATCATACCTTTAGGAGAAAAGTATGGTGTTCATCATCAAAAGGTAATAGATATATTTGGCAATGTAGTGAGCGGTATAAGGAAAAAGGAGTTAAGGGATGTGGAAGTGGACATATAGACGATGAAGTACTCAGTCAAGCATTCATAGAGGCGTGGAACACCTTGGTGAATAACAAGGAAGTATTTATAGAGCAATGGAAAGCAGTAAGCAATGATGACTTATTGAAAAAATATAGAGCAAATCAGTTGATACAACTTGTTAAGAAAATTGGAGTGCTTACTAGTTTGGAGAGTGAATTACTGCAAAGTGTTTTAGAAAGCATAAAAGTATTTGAGAATGGTAAATTAGTCATAACATTATTAGAAGGTACTGAACTTGAATGTGAAAAGTAATATAGTCTTGTAATCCCACTAGGAGCTTTGAGTATCTTGGTGGGATTTTTTTATTTAGTGTATACGACTGGTGATTAATGGAAATAAATCTTAATATTTAATAGGCATTTCTAGAAAGGATGAGAGTAGGTTGGAATTTTGTTTAGATGAGACGAATGTTTTTGATGAAGCACTTGATAGAAAAGTGGAGGATGTTATTGTAGCGAATAAAGACAGATTTGTTAATGATAAAGATTATGTCTTGGAATTGAGTTTTCATGTAGAACTATTAAATGATAGTAGATTTAATACCTTCTTTCCTTTGCACTGTAATGAAGCTATAAAGAAGGTTGATGATAAAATTCATAAAGTACTTAGTTGGCAGCTGAATAAAGTATGTGCAGTATTAGAAAAACAAGGAATTAATTCATATCGCAATACTATTCAAGGGGTTGAGTTGGACAAGCTAGATAGTATACGAATAGTATTAATAGAAGAGACTAAATTAGCTGAGGAGCCAGTTAAAAAAAGAAAGTCAAAGCGAATGAAAGTCAATAGCATAATGCCAAATAGAAAAGCTACTCAAAAGAGGATGAATCATGCAGTAAATGATTATATGAATAGCAGATTTTTGGAGTTATATCATATTTTACAAGATAACAAAATACTGATGTCTTATTTGCTTGAAATTGAACCAACAGATGATATTAATACTTTATATAGTGTTTTTTGTGAAACATATGGGAACTTACTTTTTTTAACTACAGAGGAAGATAAAAAAAGTAGGCACTTGATATATGAAAAAGCAAAAAAAGCAGTAGATAGATATGTTAAAGAAAACAACTTGTGATATTATATTGTTATGATAGATATATGGAATGTAAATCACTTTCAGGAGGTGCTGTGTGATGGCAAAATATACAGATGATGAGATTAGAAGCATATCAAAAATTACGTGTAAAATTGCGGGTGATTATTTAG
Source organism: Cellulosilyticum sp. (assembly GCA_045612745.1). Lineage (GTDB taxonomy): Bacteria > Bacillota > Clostridia > Lachnospirales > Cellulosilyticaceae > Cellulosilyticum. The sequence continues at coordinate 9,638 of JAZKZQ010000222.1, forward strand.
GAATATCCCCCATGGCTGTAAGCATTGGAATGAGAAATGATTTGTTGCCAATTGGATTTGCAGTTCACAATGAAGATCGTTATACAGATAGTTGGAGTTATCATATTATTAATGAAAGATTAATTGCATATAAATATGGGAAGATCTCTGAAGTCCAAGTGCAAAATATCGAGAAGAACCTTGAGACGATTATAGAACAATTTCAAGAAATGAAAAAAGACTTACTTTTTATCTTAAGCGAAGACGCAAAATAGGTGATATTGACTTGTTTGAATATGCGTTTTCGCTTTTCGACTATAAGGAGGATAAAGAGGAGGAAGGTATAAATGAGCGTTAAAGATACTGTTGTTTTCAAAAGAAAAGATCTTTATGAAGAATTGTGGGAGATTTCTGCTAGTGGTGTGGCAAAAAAGTATAATTTAAATTATGGAAAATTACTTATAAGTTGTCGTGAAGCTCAGATTCCAATTCCACCTTCTGGGTACTGGACTAAGCTTACTTGTGGTAAAGCAGCAGAAAAAATTGAACTACCAGATTCTGATATTGAAGAAGTGCCATTAACATTAGCAAGTATCAAAGTTAAAAAAATGGCAATAGTTGATAACAAAGAAGAATTCATAGTACTTCCTAAAACAAAAGAATCTAGGGAAGTCGATGAAAAAACAGTAGATATAAATGGTAAAGTAACAGATCTTATCGTAGATGAAAAATGTGAAGTTCTTAATTTTTTACCAGCTGATGAGAGAGTGAAGGTAATAGAGGCTATACAGAAGATAAAGATGGAGAATAGAACAAACCCACATCCAATGCTAGTAGCATACAGAAAGAAAATTGCAGAATGGGAAAAGATAAAAAAGACAAATGAGTCAAAAGGATATTATCGTAATAATAGTTCTGGAAACATTGAGCCCACATACTTTAAAGAAGTATCGTCCGAATCTATGCAGAGAGTTGCATGTATATTAGATGTATTGTTTAGGACGGTAGAAAAGCTAGGTGGAAAAGTTAATAATGATTTATCAATGACTATCCGAAAAGATATTGTGTCTATACACTTTGCTGAAGGAAAAGATAAAGTTCCGCATGTAATGACAAAACAAGAGGCTCAGCAGATGCTAATATATAAGGACGCGTTAAAACAGCATAAATGGGCTTCAGAACCTAGAATACGTAAATATGATGAATTATATAATGGTCAGTTGCGTGTTACATTTAAACAAGGCAAGTATTTTAGAGATAGTGATGGAAAGAAACTAGAAGACCGATTGGATGAAATCTTAATTCAAATTTACAAGTTATCAGAAGAATATCGAGTTGCTCGTGAAAAACGAGAAGAAGAGCACCGTCAATATCTTGAAGCCGAGCGTATTCGAGAAGAAAAGAAAAAGCAATATGAAACTGAAATAATAAAAACTAAAGAATTATTAAATCAAGTGAATGATTATCATAAGGCTTGTGAAATTCGATCCTATATACAAGCAGTTATCGAGTATAATGACCTAAATGAAGAGATGGAAAAATGGGTAAAATGGGCTTCGGAGAAGGCTGACTGGTTTGATCCAGCAATTGCTAAAGAAGATGATTTTTTTGGAAAAAGAGAACATAATAAATCAGAAGAGGAAAAAGATATTTTTTATAAGAAGAGATATTGGTAGTTTTATTATACGATTGAGTGCAAGTTACATGTAAATATTATTGGAGAAGATAAAAATATAAGTTGTCATATATTTTGTAATAATACAAGTTGATTTTTATGACAATAAGGCATATAATAATATTGAGCTAATAAAAGGAGAGAGGAATATGTTAAATACTATTGAAGTAGGAAAAAATATTAAAGAAATGCGTATAAAGGTAGGATTATCGCAGAAGAATCTCGCAGAATATTTAAATGTAGACCAAAGTTATGTATCATTATTAGAAGAAGGAAAGAGACAAATTAGCTCAGATATGTTAGAAGCTTTAGCAGCACTATTTTGCTGTGAAACTACACACCTATTATCTGATGATGTACCGGAGGCACCTTATAAAATTGCTTTTAGAACAACAACATTAGGAGTACAAGAGCTTAAAGCATTAGCAGTTATAAGTAGGATTGCACTTAACCAAGTACAGATGGATAGGCTAAATTAGGAGGAGTCTTAGTGTATGCTAGATAAATTAACTTTAAGAGATAGGGCATATAGTATTAGAGAGCAGTACGGTAAAGATACAGAGTCTCCAGTAGATATATTTGCATTGGCTCATAACATTGAAAAATTAACTATTGTAATGTATCCACTTGGTGAAAAAATAAGCGGAGCTTGTTTGTCAAATAGACAATCTTCAGTTATTGCTATAAACTCTGCAATGTCAAGAGGAAGACAACGATTTTCATTAGCACATGAATTATATCATTTGTTTTTTGATAATGATATGAAATCGATTATATGCTCAACGAAGATTGGCGAAAAACTTGATATTGAAAAAGAAGCTGATCAGTTTGCATCATACTTCCTTGTGCCACCAGGATCGCTCTATCAAAAAATTAAAAGAATACAGCAAGATCATAAAATAATAACGATTCAAGATGTAGTTCACTTAGAACAATATTATGGTGTTAGTAGAAAAGCTATGCTTTATAGGTTAAAAGACGAAAAAATTATAACTGATGAACAAGCTAGAGAAATGGAAACTAATGTTTTAGCTGTTGCAACTGCTCTAGGATATAATACAGACTTGTATAGACCACTTCCAGAAAAAGACCAAATGAAAACACTAGGATATTACATTACTATAACAGAAAAATTATTGGATGAAGATAAAATATCAAACGGAAAGTATGAAGAATGGCTCCTCGATGGTTTTAGAGATGACATAGTGTATGGGGAAGAACCAGAGGGGGGCGAACTCATTGACTGATAGTTTATTTTTTGATGCTGACTGTATCTCGGCGTTCCTATGGGTAAATGAACAGAGTATTGTAGCACAACTTTATCCAGGCAAGATAATAATTCCTAAAACTGTCTACAATGAATTATCATACCCAAGGACGCCACATCTAAAGCAAAGAATTGATCTAATGATTGCCAATGGTGATGCAATAACACAAGAACTTATGATTGATAATCCAGAATATGAAGAATATATTAAGATGACAAATAATCCAGATCCAGGACATAAGTTAATAGGTAATGGAGAAGCAGCTGCAATAGCTTTGGCTAAAGAAACTAATGGAATACTTGCAAGCAATAATTTGAGAGATGTAAAAGGGTATGTGGATAAGTATGGGTTGAGAATGACTACTACTGCTGATATTTTAGTGGAAGCATATAGCAAAACAATAATTACAGAACAACAAGGTAATCAGATATGGGCGCAGATGCTCGCACGAAAAAGGAAGTTAGGGGCAAATAGTTTTACAGATTATCTTACGTCCCATAATATAAAGTAAACTTAAATTACTTACATAATATGGGTATAATATTCTTAAAAGGGGGTAGAGGGGGTAAACTCCAAAATTTCTCAGATACATAGTAGATATTTTGCCAATTAGTTTCTACTTAAAGTCCAAAGGCATGTTGAGACTGTAGTGAAGCTGTCAAAGAAAGTGGAGCAATAAAACAAACTCTTTCCCCCTAAAAAAAACTCTTTCCACCTAACATTTTCCACCAGGATAAAAGCAGGAGGAAAAGCTGGAAAAAGAAATTAGATTCAAGGGATGAAATTTAGGAAAGAAAACACGAAGGATTAAGGGATTAAGCCCCCTTAGTCCTTTCTTTATACCAAGGCTTCCTATCTTGATTTTTTCCAGTTTTTAAGGTAGAATCGGGAAAGAGTTTTTTACATGAAAATAAAGTTGTTCCCGATTTTCTTAAAAATGAGAGAAAAAAATAGGGCAAAAATGCAGGATTCGGGAAAGACTTTTTTTTAGCGGGCAACGAAAGATGTGGGTTTGTGAGGGGTGAAGTGGGAAAGAGTTTTTTTTAGCAGTACATAGTAGGGAGAAATTTTTCAGTTAAAAAATTTCTTAAAAGGGAAAAGGGTTAAGGGCAGAAGAGAAGGCAGGAGAAAGTGTAGGAGTTGTTTTAATAGTTAAAGGTGTATAGGTTTGAGGAAAGCATTTTACATCAGAAAGAAAAAAGATTTAAGGCATTATTTACTTTGGTATGCTATAATTAATGTAATGAATAGGAGGTGCGAGATGAAAGTAAATATGAAGTTGTTTGAGTTAAAAAAATCTAAT
>JAZKZQ010000223.1:0-8314 GCA_045612745.1 Cellulosilyticum sp.
TATAATGATGTGCAAAAAAATATAAATAATTTTTATTATATTTTATTTGTAACATTTATTGCTAATGCAATAACACTGAGTATTGAGCTCCCATCTTATCCTAAGTAGAGTAATTTATCACTATCTGGTTATACTCTTAACTGTATCTAGTATTATTTACAAGTTAGGAGTCTACTCTATGTTTACAAATGAAAGGTTAACTGAAACTTATGCTCATGCACCTATTAAATACTTTGATGAGCATTCTAAATTTATTATCTTTAGTGATATGCATAGAGGTGATGATAGTATTTCAGATGAATTTTCTAGAAATCATACCCTTATGCTTTGTGCCCTCCAGTATTATTATCTTCATGGTTATATCTATATAGAAGCTGGTGACGGTGACGAACTTTGGGAAAATAATGATTTTAAATATATACGAACAGCCCATTCAGATATTTTTACTTTACTTAAAGCTTTCTTTCAAGATCATCGCTTTATTATGCTTTACGGTAATCATAATATTTTTCTAAAAAGCCCTACTTATGTTGCAAGTCACTATTATCATTTTTATGATTTATATAAAGATCAGCTCACAGATTTATTTAAAGGTATTAGACCTTTAGAAGGACTCGTGTTAAAACATAGGAAAACAGGACAGAAAATATTAGTAGTCCATGGTCATCAAGGTGATTTATTTAATGATCAACTATGGCCAATTAATATGTTCTTCTTACGTTATCTTTGGCGTTTTATACATGTCATAGGTTTTAAAAACCCTTCCACTCCAGCTAGAACCGTTCATTTTTCTCATAAGCTAGAAAGAAAATACACCAAATGGATTAAAGAAAATAAAATAAGCATCATTTGTGGGCATACCCATCGTATGCGCTTCCCTAAAAAAGGCCAGCTCCCTTACTTTAATACTGGCTCTTGTATTCATAGTAAAGGCTTATCTGGCATTGAAATTATTAATGATAAAATTATGACTGTACAGTGGCGCTTAGAAGCTGATTCCAAAGGTTATCTAAAGGTGGCTAGATACATTATTCGTGGTCCTGAACCACTTAGCCAATTTACCTTTTAGTAGTATAATTAGGTATACTTACTACACCACCTAGTCCTTTTTACTCCAAATAAAAGGCGGTATAAGATATCTCCTATACCACCTTTATATGGGTTTAATTATTTCATATGTATTCTAGGTAAATTCCATTTAAAGTGTGATGCTAGTACCCTAATCCAAATAACCATAACTGCTCCCCAAAACATGGCTGTTTCTTTTCCAAAATAATGCCATAGGGTAATACAGACAATAGCACCACCTATTGTGGCACATCCATATATATGCTTTTTAAAAATATATGGAATATTTCCTGCTAAAAGGTCCCTAACTACACCACCACCTACACCTGTAATAAATCCCACAAATATAAGTAAAATATAACTTGGCATATTCACCTTTTCTATAGCTGTTTGTATCCCCATTACAGTAAATACACCAAGGCCAACTGTATCACTAATAAATAATACAAGATTAAGAGATTTTATGTTACCTACATAATGCTGTGAATAGCACCACACAGCAATAAACGTCATAAGAGCTGTTAACATAGCAATTATAATACTTCTTGGGTTGCGAAAAGCAAGTGGTGGTGTGATGCCCAAGGTAATATCTCTAATTATTCCACCCCCTACAGCTGTGACAATCCCTAATATCGTCACACCTAGCAAGTCCATCTTCTTCTCAATTGCAACCGCTGCTCCTGAAATAGCAAAGGCAATTGTCCCTATAATGTCAAAAATTAAAATATATTTATCCATCTGCCTTATCTGCTCCTCTAATTTCTCATGCTTATTATATCTATATTATGTAATCCCTGCAATAATTCATTTTAGCCATTATAACTATATAAGGTATATATACTGTATCATTTTGTCCATGTCTACCATATTATATAGTAGACTAATGTTTAGGAGGTGCTTTTCATGCCTTTAAAGAGAAAAGGAGAAAACTTTCTTCTCAAGTGGTATAAAGAACAATATGGTCCTGAAGCTGATAAAGGCAGTGCACCACCTATTCCACCGCCTTATCCTCCACCACTTCCTATAAGCAAACAATTATATGGTAAGGTTCTCCATATTGATGGTAATCCTAAGTATCTGAGCGCCTCTCTTATTGTTTATGAAAAATTTAATGTACCTGTCATTGGGATTAGTTTAGAAGAAAAAGATCAGCCATCATCAGTACTTCATCTTCTTCAACAACATCTCCCTAACATTTTAGTGGTTACAGGTCATGATGCTCTTAATAAACAACACATTACATCACTTAATCTTAATGATTATAAGCACTCAAAGTATTTCATTGAATCAGTTAGGATTGCAAGAACCTATTGCCCCTCTTATGATCAACTTGTTATTATTGCTGGTGGCTGTAGATCTTATTATGAAGCCCTTATAGAAGCAGGTGCAAACTTTGCCAGTTCTCCTGGCAGAATTTTAATTAATATCACTGATCCTGCATATATTGCATGTAAAATCGCCACTACACCTATTCGCGAATTTGTTCCTGCTGGTATCATTTCAAAAGACATTGTTTGTGGATTAGATGCCTTTGGTGGAATTGAAACAAGAGGACAATGTAGACTTCTTGAACCTGGTTTTTAAAATAACTTTAAAGGAGGTGTTTCAAAATCATAAAGCATTTTGTAACACCTCCTTCTTTCATCTAAGAACTGAAATACATATATAAATATATACAATATCAATTACAATCATACCCAGTGAAAATGGTACTGAAAAGGCCATATACTTCTTCAGGCTAAAAATCTGTTCAATACACTTCCTTTCACTTACATTGTGAACTCTCTTTAAAAATCTATTAACTTCACTAAACAAAATAGGTCCCCCTGTAGCTGACCATGGTAACATACTACTTCCTGCTAATATTCCTAGAGCTAAGGCAACATAAATAAATTTACCTGGTACAGCCGTTTCTAATGCTTGACAAATCGGCAACAATGTAGCTGCTGCAGGACCTGCTGAAAGTAATGTAGAAATTACAAATGCAATCATTAAAACTGCTAAAGCAATTAAATAACTGCTACTACCTGTAATGCCTATAATATAATTTGATACTAATTTTAAAAACCCACAATTCTCTAAAATTCCTCCCATTAAAAAAAGAGCTGCTAAAAATGTGATAGAGTCCATAATTTGCAACTCATTAAGTGCATCCATTGGATTCTTCTTTTGCACAAGTAGCAAAATACCACCAAAAAACAATGAAACATATGCAATGGATATACCATAAAATGGTGCCATACTTACACTTATAATATACAGTATAAAAATAATAGCTGGAATTTTGACTTCCTTCTTATTAACGGCTGGCTTAGTCCTAAAAACTAATTCTCTTTTTTGTATACTGCTCTTACTTCCCTTATACCATAGATAAGAATATAACGAAAGTCCAAGAGCATAAATCAAACAAGGTATGAATAATTTAAGCAAAAAATCTATTAATGTAAAGTCTGTATATAATGTTATAATAACTGCAGGTGTATCTGCCCAAGGCAAGGCTGCTCCGCCTATATTGGAACCTATTACAATACCAACTAATAAAGGAATAATAGGAAGTTCATATTCCATAGCCATACAAAGTGCCATTGATGCAAATAATAGTACTACAGTTAAATTATTCATAAATAAAGATGTGAAATACATTAGCAATGGCATGCACATCAATATAATAACCTTTCTTGATTTTGAAACTCCCAAAAATTTATAGCTTATATAATTAATAACCCCTACACGCTCAAAAACATCTGTAAATAATGACAGTACAATAACTAAAATAATAATCTCACTGGGAAAGGATCTAAACGCAACAATAGGATCAAAACTTTTGGTTATCACACCTAATGTTAACAATAAACCTGCACCAATAAAGGTAATTGCTGTACGATGTTTTGAAAAAATAATCATTCCTACATAAATCGCTAATGTTATCAATAATATTAGATACATGATATCCCTCCAACATGCCATCGTAATAGTGAATTTATTACTAAAAAGTCTAGTCTATAATAAGTTATATCCTAGACTTTTTGTATTTTTTAAAATTCTAATTTCTTACACTATATAACATTTTCGAATTTTTATCACCATTATTTTGGCCAACGTAACTTTCTTTTTCTTTATATGCAGAAATGATTTCACCACTTACTAAATGACCACCCCATTTAATATCTTTTTCATTTAAACCAGGTGTATAAATATGAACTTGTGGCTCTACTTCATCATACATTCTTGTGATAGCTGTTACCGTTAAATATTCTGGAGCCCTGCCTTTTATTCCAGCTTCTTTAATACCCTTATCATCTTTCTTTTCCTTATCCTTTGGAGAAACTGGTGGCGGATCTAATCTAAATAATGCAAGTAATCGACTATTGTCTAACCATTCAAAATAAACAAGATTATATGATTCAACAGGTTTTTGTTCTTTCAAATGCATTGCTTGTAGAATACCATTATATCCACTAGCATCCTGATAAATATGCAATCTAAATGCAACCTGCCTTTCTTTTGGTCCTTCATGTTTCTTTTCCTTATTTTCCTTATCTTCCTTACCACCTTTATCTTCGTTACCTTCTTTATTTTGTTTGCTTTCATCATTTGTTTTATCTCTACTTTCTTCTTTGCTGTCTTCTTTGCTGTCTTTATTCCCCTTATCCTCTTTGCTACCTTTTCCTTCTTCCTTATCTTCTTTGGTTTCTGCTTTAGGCTCTTCTTTTGCAGCACTACCTTCATTACCTTCTCCACTTTGACCTTTACTTCTTACACCTCGTTCTTCCTCGTTTTGTCCTTGGCCATTTTCTTCTCTAGTCTCTGTATTTCCACCTTCTTGTTTTCCACTCTTAGCATCTTTATCTTCTTTTCCATCTTTATCTTCTTTATGTTCATCTTTTTTATCATCATTTCCCCTTCGATTCTTCTTACGTCTGTCATCTCTCATCTTAGGATCTTCATTTTCAAAAACACCTTGTAATTTTACAACTGTATCTACACCATAGCTCAATTCAGGCCATGCTAAATTCCATAGTTCATCATCTTTATGCAGTTTAAATGGTGTACGTTTAACTTCTGCTGCTCGTCCTTGACTAGCCCTATTATCATTTTCCATAGCTCTGCCTTGACCTTCTCTAGGGTCATTTTTGCCTTGGCCTTCTCTAGGATCATTTTTGCCTTGATCCTCTTTGTTCCCTTTGTCTCCATCTTTACCTTGGCCTTCTTTTGCCTCTACATCTTTGTTACCTTTCCCATTCTTATTTTCTTTCTCTTCTTTCCCCTTACCTTCTTTACTCTCTTTAGAACCGTTGCTATCTTTAGAATTCCTGCTTTCCTTAGAACCATTACTATCTTTAGAACCCCTACTCCCCTTAGAACCATTGCTATCTTTAGATCCTTTACTTTCTTTATTATCAGAATGGCCATTTTTTTTATAACCATCTTTTGGATATTTATCATCATCATGTTCACTATCATAATTTTCATTTCCATGTTGATTCTTCTTATATGATTTTTCATTATGAGCATCATATTTGCCCTCATAATGCTTCTTATCTTCCTTATTACTCATCATAAACTCCTCCTTTAGGGTAACAATATACTTCTGTTTTATATTGTTTCACTTCCATATTATGCTGGATTGTTAAATATTGACTCTAAAATAGTCATTATTTGACACTTATTTAAAAAATAGGAGAAGCTATAAATGCTAAAAACCAAACTTTCTAGTCCATAAAAAAAGAGCCATAACACTCATACTTTTGTGCTATGACTCTTCCTCTTCTATAATCATCTTATACTATATATTATTGATTTTTAATCTACGTCTTTTACCACTTAGCTTTCTCGGCATCTTTTAAGTTCTCTTAGTAGTACAATTCCTGTGATAACTGCTGCTAAAGTATCAGATATTGGCTGTGCATACCATACACCATCTAAACCATAGAAATTAGGTAGTATAGTAATGAGAGGAATTAAAAGAATTACCTGTCTTAATAAACTTAAGAGTGTAGCCATCTTAGCTTTTCCTATTGATTGAATATAGTTAGTTCCTACAATAGAAACACCTATAACTGATAGCGCAAATGCATATTTTCTAAGACCATTCACTGTAATACTCATAAGCTCAGCATCTTTATTAAAGATACCTACTAAAACTTCTGGTGCAAACTGAATTATAAGTGTTCCTATTACAAATAGAATAGTCGTTAATGCTACACTCAGTTTTAAAGCTTTTTTGGCACGGTCATACTTTTTAGCCCCATAGTTAAATCCTACAATAGGCTGCATCCCTTGTACAAGACCATAAGCTGGCATTACAAAAAGCATACCGATAGAAGCTATTGTTGCCATAGCCCCGATAGCTAAATCACCACCATGGTTCTTTAAAGCAGTGTTACTAATGATTTGTACCATACTATTAGCAAGCTGCATAGCACATGGTGCCATCCCAATTGCACATATACCTGCAATGACATGCCCATTTAACTTTAGATTTTCTTTTTTAAATTCTAACTGAGATTTACCTCTCATATAATATGAAAATCCCCACACAGCTGTAATTGCTTGTGAAATAATAGTAGCTATAGCTGCACCTTGTATTCCCATATTAAAGCCAAATATAAGAACTGCATCTAATACAATATTTGTGACACACCCTACAGTCATAATAATAGCTGAAAGCTTAGGATTCCCATCACCTCTTATAATATTATTAAATACCATAGATAAAATACAAAATACAGTACCAAGTAAAATAACATTCATATAGGCTTTCGCATAACTTAGTGTACTTTCACTAGCACCAAAAAGCGTTAATATAGGATTTGAAAATACAAGGCCTATCACAGTTAATGCCAAACTTATAATAAGTGCAAAGCTTATAGCATTACCTACAATACGTTCTGCCTCATCTTTTTCACCAGCACCTAACTTAATAGAAATCTTCGTAGTCGCTCCTACACCTACAAGTGTTCCAAAGGCAACAAGAATTGATACAATTGGCATGGTAACACCTAATCCTGTAATAGCCATAGGTCCCACACCAGGAATATTTCCAATAAACATACGGTCTACCATATTATAAAGGGCATTTACCATCATCCCGATAATAGCTGGTACCGAATACTTTAATAATAGTTTTCCTATGGACTCTGTCCCTAATATGTTGTTTGTTTGTTCCATTGATGTCCTCCTTAGATGTATTATTTGATTTTTACCTTTCATTGCATAACGCTCTAGTAAAAACATCAGTTGCATAGGCAACCATGTCACTATACCATAGAATTAACAGACTTACAACTATTTACCTATTTCCATCATTCATCATATATTATTTTTTAAACTAACAACAACTATTTCTGGCCTATTAAAGATTCTTAATGGAAATATACTATTCCCTAAACCACGGCTTACAAACATAGTCGTATTACCTTCTACATAACTTCCATTTGTATACTTAGGCCACAAGCCTTGGTCTGGCGCAATAATTCCTCCTATACCCGGTATTCTAATTTGACCGCCATGGGCATGTCCTGAAAAAACTAAATCCATATTACTTTTAGTATATAAGCTAAATAACTCTGGTCTATGTGACAATAAAATCTTGAAATCTTTACCCTGAGACCATACGTGTAAATTTGCTTCTAAATGACTACTATCTGTCCCTTGACTATAACTTGACGTCAAGAAATCTGGATCTGAAGCACCTAATAACGTTATACTACTGTCACCTCTCGTTAGCCTGATACTTGTATCATTTAAAATATAAACCCCTTCTGCAACTAACATCTCCTCAATCTCTTTATATTTCCCAGACCAAGCTTCATGATTGCCACTCACATAATATACTGGTGCAATATTGACTGCTCCTCTTACAAATAATCTTGCTGGCTCTAGATTATATCTCCGGCGGTCAATTAAATCTCCTGTAATTACAATAATATCCGGTGAAACCTCTTTCAGCTTATTTAACAATCTCTCTTGATTTTCTCCAAAACTCTTGTTATGTAAATCTGAAATCTGCACAATAGTAAAATTATTAAATGCCTCAGGAACCTTAGGATTACTATAAACTGTTTTGGAAATAACAAGTCCATTATTTTGCCATATACAAAATATCATACCTCCTATTAAACAAAATGCTAAAATAACAACTATTTTCTTCATACACCTTTTAATCATATATACCCCTTAATAAATTTTTAATAGTAATAATGATAGACTATTTCTATTTCATTATTAATTTATAATTATCTTT
>JAZKZQ010000224.1:0-7684 GCA_045612745.1 Cellulosilyticum sp.
ATGTAACACAGTAAAGGGGAATAGTTAATATATAAGTAGAAAGATTTTTATGGATAAAATTTTTATAACTAAAAGGAGAGAGAAATATGAACATAGTATCATCACTTACTGGATTAAAGGAAGGTCAGAGTGGAAAAGTAAAGACTTTGTACACAACAGGAAGTATGAGGCGCCGCCTGCAAGATTTGGGAATTGTAGAAGGAACCACTATAGAATGTCTTCAGAAGAGTCCAAGTGGAGACCCTGTTGCTTATAAAATAAGAGGTACTGTTATTGCATTAAGATCAGAAGATGCGAATAAGATTATAATAGCACACTAAGAAGGGTGTTATGTCTTTCTAAGAGGCTATTTATAAAATGCTTTAAGAGGGCATAAGCAAGGGAGGTAAGATGACACATCACAAGGTAAATGATGCAGCATTTGATACGTATATTGTCGCATTAGCAGGTAACCCTAATGTAGGTAAAAGTACAGTGTTTAATGGGTTAACAGGACTCAAACAGCACACGGGAAATTGGCCAGGTAAAACAGTTACTTATGCGGAAGGGCATTATAGCTACATGGGCAGCGATTATATCTTGATAGACCTTCCAGGTACCTATTCACTTATGGCCCATTCTAAGGAGGAAGAAGTAGCAAGAGATTTTCTTTGTTTAAAAGAACCAGATGCTATTATTGTTGTGTGTGATGCTACCTATTTAGAAAGAAACCTTAACTTGGTTCTACAGATTCTAGAAATTTCAAGTAAGGTGATTGTTTGTGTCAATTTATTAGATGAGGCAGAGCGGAAGGATATCTATGTAGATTGTCATAAGCTTTCTGAAATTTTAGGGGTACCAGTAGTGGGTACGGCTGCCAGGAGTATGAAAGGACTTGAAAAACTTATAGAAGCGGTCAGTATGGAAATAAGCAATCAAGAAGAGACACTACCTATTCAGGTTAAATATATGAGCTGTATAGAAAACGCTATTTCCTGTATTAAAACTTCAATAGAATCAAGTAGCAGCCTACCAGCACCTGCAAGGTGGTTTGCCATTAGGCTTTTGGAGGATTCGGAAACTTTCATGCCACTGGTCACGCCTTATCTAAATGAAGTGGGATGTAATGAGAAAATACTTAAAGAAAAAATTGAAGAAGCTAAAAGGTTGTTAAATAAGGAGCAGATTTCAATAGAAACGTTAAAGGATAAGATTGTGAGTGCTATTATATATACAGCAGAAGAGATTGCACATCAAGTTGTGAAATACAATTCAAAAGGGAAAAACATAGATGATAGAAAAATAGATAGGATTTTAACCAGCAAATTTACGGGAATCCCTATTATGCTTGTTTTATTAGGTGTGATTTTTTGGATTACGTTATTTGGTGCCAACTACATTTCAAATGTGTTATTCAGTTTTTTTAACGGGTTAGAAGTCTATTTTGTAAAGATTCTTCATGCATGTGGAGGACCTATATGGGTAGAAGAAATGCTGATTAATGGGATATATCGTGTGCTGACGTGGGTTATTTCGGTGATGCTACCTCCTATGGCTATTTTCTTTCCATTATTTACATTCTTTGAGGATTTAGGCTACTTGCCTAGAGTAGCTTTCAATTTAGATAAACCTTTTAAAAAGTGCTGTGCATGTGGCAAACAAGCACTTACAATGTGTATGGGATTTGGCTGCAATGCTGTTGGGGTTGAAGGGTGCCGTATTATTGATTCACCTAGAGAACGCTTAATAGCTGTTTTGACAAATAGTTTTGTTCCTTGCAATGGACGTTTTCCAACACTTATTATTATCATTACTATGTTTTTTGTAGGTTCAAGGCTGTCCCCCCTTACTTCGTTACTAGCCACTTTAATACTTATGGCGACGATTATATTCAGCATACTATTAACCTTTCTAGCATCCTGGGTGCTTTCAAAAACTATTCTAAAGGGCATCCCATCTTCTTTCACCCTAGAACTACCACCTTATAGAAAGCCACAAATAGGTAAGATTTTAATCCGCTCATTTCTTGATCGCACCTTATTTGTTTTAAGAAGAGCAGTACTAGTAGCAGCTCCAGCAGGTCTTGTGATATGGGTGCTAGCCAATGTGACCATTGGGGATACAACACTCATTACTTATTTTTCAAATTTTTTAGATCCCTTTGCAGTACTTATTGGTTTAGATGGCATTATACTTATGGCATTTGTTTTAGGTTTTCCAGCCAATGAGATTGTACTTCCTATTATGATTATGGCCTATATGTCAACAGGAAATATGGTTATGCTGCATGAGACCACTGAAATCAAAGCATTACTGCTAAGTAATGGGTGGACACCTGTTAAGGCACTATGTACACTTATATTTTTCCTTATTCACTGGCCTTGTTCAACGACACTGTTAACTATTAAAAAAGAAACACAAAGTTTCAAATGGACAGTCATCGCTTTTGTATTGCCTACTGCAATTGGTATACTGCTTTGCTTTTTGATTGCCACTATCAGCAGGATTTTCTTTTAAGTTTATAAAGAACTATTCATTTAAGGTATATGGCCTTAATGAATAGTTTTTTATAGTAAAATATAGGACTAATTTTTTAAAAGTATTTAAGGAATTTTATTAAAAATTGTAAATCCTCATTATGGCTGTATTGGATTTAGAGGATAAATGTGTCATAATAATTTAAAATAGTCAGACATTTGATAAGGCAAATACTTATCCTAATTAAGTATTGCAATGAGAATGGAGCTGAAAAAGGGGAGTTTTTACAATGGAAAAGAAGTTAAATCAGTTATGGCAAGCCTCGTTAGAAAAAGAAAAAGTAGCAAAGAAAGAAATGCTTATCCATATGCCAGAGCATATGGATGAACAAAGCCTTTTTGAGTGGTTTAAGACAAACATTCCTAAGCTGACTAGTTGTATTGATGAGGCAGAAGAAGTAGTAGGGGTCAAATGTGCTTGTCAAAAAGGATGTGGTGGATGTTGTAAGCAGGCCATTCAAGTTCTAGGTAGTGAAGCTCAAGCAATTAAGATGAAGCTTAGAGAGTTTTCGTATGAAGAAAGGCAAGCATTATATGAAAGAGTGGTACATACAATAAAGATTATAGAAAAACGTGGTTTAGATACAGAATTTAGTCATTACTATTCACAAGTAGGTGTATCACCAAAACTTATGCAATTTATGAAGGATTATTTTGAATTAGGAATAAGTTGTCCACTTTTATCAGAAGAAGGCGTTTGTATGATTTATGAAGTAAGACCAGGAGGATGTTGGGGTTACCGCGTATACGCTGAACCAGAAGTGTGCAAGCAATCATTTTATAATATGAATGGGATTAATTTTGAAAATTGGGAGGACTATCTCTTAAAAGTACTTTATCATAAAAGTGGTAAGGTGGAGGAGTTAAAGCTATTACCATACTGGCTTTTTGAAATATTAGAAGCTGACAGAATGACATTAAACAAAACTGGTAATTTATAGGTAAATCTATTATAATAACGTTAGGTCAATTTGCTAAATGATGGAGGACGTTATGAAAAAAATTATCAGACGGTTGGTGCTATCAGTTGGAATGATGCTTTTACATACACAAGCTATTTTGGCGCAGCAACCAACACAAGTAAGCTTGACAGATGAAAATATTAATTTAGAAGGCTGGATGTTTATGGGAGCCGGTATTGCAATTTGTCTTGCCGGTATTTTACTTTTTCTTTTAAATAAGCTTTTTACTAAAAACTGTATCAAAACTGAAAAGAAAAAAGTATCAAAAAAAGTATCAAAAGCCACGAAGCCAGTTCAGCCAATGAATCAATCACAAGTACCAAAAAAAGAAAATAAAAATGTTATAAAGTCTCAGGTAGAAAAACCAGTGATATCAAAGGAAGTTGAGTCTCAAAAAGCATTAGTAGGAAATGAGACAGCACTAAGGCTTGAGTTAATAGAGGAGAATAATACATCGCAGGTTATTAGAGCTAATTTAATTGAACAAGTTACAGTGGGACGTAATTCTGAGAAATGTAATGTGGTCATTAAAGATGATCCAACTGTTTCAGGCGTGCATTGTAAATTTTATATTTTTGCTAATCAGGTGTATCTAATGGACTTAGGTTCTACCAATGGTACATATGTAAATGGAACAGCTATTCAATATGCAGTGGTACTAAAAATAGGGGATATTTTAGAAATTGGTTCCAAAGCATATCGTGTGAACTGGAAGTAGGGAAATAGATAGAGAGAAGACGTAAGAAGTGGATGAAATAAACGTTCAATATTGCGGGGTTTTCAGCTTTTGTTTATAATAAATTGAACAAAGCAAAAGAAAGAGATGAAACAATATGCAACTACCAGAAAACTTTAAAGACCGCATGGAAAAAATGTTAGGAAATGATTTTGCCTATTTTCTTAAAAGTTATGAAGAAGATAGGGCACAGTCACTGCGTGTTAATACACTTAAGATTTCTAAAACTAGTTTTATGACACTTAGTCCATTTAAAATGCGTCAAGTACCTTGGGTAAATGAAGGGTTATATTATGAGGCAAGCGACCGCCCTGGTAAACACCCTTATCATGAGGCTGGTTTATATTATATTCAAGAGCCAAGTGCTATGGCTGTGGCAACATTAGCAGAAGTGCAGCCTGGTGAACGTGTGCTAGATCTTTGTGCAGCACCAGGTGGTAAAACAACACAACTAGCGGCTAGTTTGCAAGGCAAAGGACTTCTTGTAAGTAATGAAATTCATCCTGCACGTGCTAAAATTTTAGCACAAAATGTAGAACGTATGGGTATTACAAATGCTATTGTAACCAATGAAACACCTAAGGCACTATCAAAGCGTTTTCCAGAATTTTTTGATCGTATTGTCGTGGATGCACCTTGCTCTGGAGAAGGGATGTTTAGAAAAGATGAAGATGCTTGTAAACACTGGAGTCCTGAAAATGTTATTATGTGTGCTGAAAGACAAGGAGAAATTTTACAATGTGCCGCACAAATGTTACGTCCAGGGGGAACATTAGTATATTCCACATGTACTTTTGCACCAGAAGAAAATGAAGGAAGCATTAATACATTCTTAAAAGAAAATCTAGACTTTAAGATAAAAAAAGTCACAGCCTATGAAGGATTTGCACCGGGTCAACCAGCATGGGCAAATGCAGCAGAACAGCTTAAAGATACTTTTAGACTTTGGCCACATCACTTAGAAGGAGAAGGTCATTATATAGCTGTACTTCAAAAGCAAGGTGATATGCCAGCTAGAGATATTACAGAAAAAATCCCAGTAGTGGACCGTAATGCTTGGCAAGCTTATGAGGAGTTTGCCAAGGAAAATTTAGTCAATAAGCCAGAGGGAATACCTATTTTATTTGGGGAGCAACTCTACTTACTTCCCTATGCATTACCACTTAAAGGCTTAAAGGTAGTACGTCCGGGACTTCATTTAGGTACCTGTAAAAAAAATCGCTTTGAACCTTCCCATGCTTTAGCATTAGCACTAAAAGCAGAGGATGTACGTTATTGCTGTACAATTCAAAGCGATGATGAACGTATCAAAGCGTATCTTAAAGGAGAAACACTACGTATTGAAGGTGAAAAAGGATGGTACCTTGTACTAGTAGATGGCTATTCTTTAGGGTGGGGTAAATTAAGTAGTGGGGTACTTAAAAACCATTATCCAAAAGGACTGAGATGGCTATAGAGAAGCCTTTTTTAGATATTTTTTTATAAAGTCGTCATAGTAACCGACTAAGCGTGTTAAAGCATAGTCATAAATAAGAAATATAGGTTGTATGATCAGCCATAAAATTAAAAAGCCAGATGTTGTATTTAAAGACTTATTTGTAAAGTGTGCTAATAGATTAGAGAGATTGTGTTGTATATTAATGCCAAACAGTCCTTTTAGTAGAAGCATACCGATTAAAAATATACCATTAAAGAATAATAATTTAAGTATAAGTTCTATCAGGGGTTTATTGAAATGTTCAATAAGCCCTTTTATAATGCCATAAATACCAAAGAAAATGAGATAAAGCAAGGTGATGTTAAAAGGTATAAAGAGTAAACTACTAAGAGCGGTACAAATATAAATAAGCAGGGCAGGTTTCATGCCTTTTTCCATAAGAGCAATAGGTGGCATAAAGGAGGCCAGTGTTAATAGTGTTAGGGTGTTGGTTTGAAAAAGTGTGGTGAGATAGAGAAGTACCACACTTAGGGCAACCAGTATACCACCTAAAGTTAGGGCATTAGTCTTCATTTTTTCTGATCCTCCTTATGTCTGCAGTGACAATGACAAATCACTTTAGTGTATTTATCCATCATGCCAAAAGAAATGATATTTTCTAAAATAGTTTCATTACGCTGAAGAGGTAGGGCATTCAGATGGTCTTTTACAGAAGCACCACAGTTTAAGAGCGTAAAACTGATACGGTCTTTGATTTTGGGAAAAAGTGCTTCAAAGGTAAGATTTTCTTTATTATAGAGAAAATCTAAAGGGTTAAATTTATTGTTACGCATATCTTTTTCTAGATCATCTACAGCATCAATGATATAAATCCATTTACCTAAGCAGTAACCAAACTGAAAGAGATGTTCTCTTGTTCTAGGACTATCCGCAATGATTTCAAAAGGGTAATCTTTGAAAAGGTGTGCCACAATGAGGGCGAAGGGATGTGCAATTTCATCAATGGATGCAAAGGTTTTGTTATTTTCTAAAGCTGTAAGATAGCTTAAATTTTCTTCAATCATAGTGTAGATGGTCTGCATTGATACAGGGAATTTGTTCTTGTAAGGCGTCAGACCTAAAGCAAGTAGCCTGCTTTTAAAACTATGGTCATCTAGTTTGTCATCTAAAAGTTTAAAGTAAACTAAGGCTACGTTCATGGCAGCAGCATAAGTGAGTGCGTCATTGTGAAGGAGCACCGGTTTCTTTCTTATGGGATTTGTCATACAAGCCTTTTGTACAGGAAAGGTTTCTTGGGGGCTTAAACTATCTAAAAGCAGTGCTAAAAAGGTCATATCATAATTTAAAATCATGCGTGGCAAATTGCCGAAATGTTTCTTGATATGAAAGCATAAGCCGCAGTAGTAGCTTTTGAAATCTTCGTATTCTCGTATTTTAAGTTCCTCTTTTAAGGGGGTTACATAACCAAACATAAAAAACTCCTTTTAAATACATTCGATCAAATCGCCGCCCATACATTCACAGCAGCTATCAAGGCAAATTAAATCACAACAATTAAATTCACAGCAACAGTCATCACAGCAGCAACAGCAATCATGATGTCTATGTCTTCTTGGCCTGTGATAATAGTCATCACTATAAGGATGATGACGACTCATAAGTGCCACTTGTGCCTCTTTATAAAGTGCTTCAGTTGGCGCTAAACGAATGGCAGTTTCTAAATGAGAAAGAGCGGAGTCAAACCAGGATTTTTTTAAGGATATAAGACTATATAAATAATGCCAATGTGCAGATTGTTCATGAAAGGCTTGTAAACAAGTTTCAGCTAAACTGAGCTCATTACTAGAAATAAATAACTCAATATCTTCAAATGTATGCAATTGAATCACTCCTTTAAATAAATTTAATAAATAACTCGTGTTTTTTATATGAGAACTATATTAGTATAGCATGATTATACAATAAAAAATATAAACCGAAAAATTTAAATATTAAAAATATATATGTGTGTCAGTTGAGAATAATGAGATAT
>JAZKZQ010000225.1:0-19228 GCA_045612745.1 Cellulosilyticum sp.
AAGTAGATAAGAAGCTTCTTAAACAAGCTTTATTGAAGTTAACAGATAGAGAACGTGAAATTGTAGAGTTACGCTTTGGATTTACTACTCAAGGCAAGGAAAAAACTCAAAAAGAGGTGGCTGATCTTTTAGGAATATCTCAATCTTACATTTCTAGGTTAGAGAAAAAAATTATATTAAGGCTAAAAAAGGAAATTAATAGAATGAGCTAATAGAATGAATAAATAATCCTATTATGGAGATGCTTATTTATAGACTTAACTTATGCTGGAATAGTATGCTAGGAGGCAAGAGATATGGCTATAAATAAGGTGGAAATATGTGGGGTAAATACTGCAAAGCTTCCCATTTTAACAAATGAACAAAAGGAAATACTCTTTAAATTAATTGAACAAGGAGACAATGCAGCACGGGAAGCCTATATAAGGGGAAATTTAAGACTTGTTTTAAGTGTTATTCAACGATTTAACAATCGTGGTGAGCATGTAGATGATTTGTTTCAAGTGGGGTGTATTGGACTTATTAAGGCAATTGATAATTTTGATGTAACACAAAATGTAAAATTCTCTACTTATGCAGTTCCTATGATTATAGGTGAAATCAGAAGATATTTAAGAGATAATAATGCTATTCGTGTAAGCCGTTCTTTAAGAGATACAGCTTATAAAGCATTGCAAGCAAAAGAACATCTTACACGCAAAAATGCTAAGGAACCAACTATTCAAGAAATTGCAGATGAGTTGGGTGTAAAAAAAGAGGATGTTGTATTTGCATTAGATGCAATTCAAGATCCCATTTCTTTGTATGAACCAGTTTATCATGATGAAAGTGATACACTTTATATTATGGATCAAGTAAGTGATGAGAAAAGTCAAGATGATATTTGGCTTGAAAATATTGCCTTAAAAGAAGCAATGAAGCGTATCAATGAAAGAGAAAAACAAATTTTAATGCTTAGATTTTTTGCTGGTAAAACCCAAATGGAAGTTGCGAACGAAATAGGAATTTCTCAAGCACAAGTATCGAGACTAGAAAAAACAGCATTAAAGCATATGAAAAAATATATATAGGTAGATATTATTAAGAAACTATTTATAATAATTATTAAGAAATATATTATAACAAAACTATTTCTAGTTTTGTTATAATATATTTAATAAAAAATACAGCTTTTTTAGGAGTATTGACTTTTGTTAAAGTAGTATGGTAGGCTAAAGGATAATAAAAGCTAGGAGGATATGGTGAATGAAATGCCCTTACTGCGGGTATGGTACTTCAAGGGTACTAAACTCTAGACCTGTTAATGAAAATGAAATGATTCGAAGAAGAAGGCAATGTGAAAAGTGTGATAAACGATTTACTACATATGAGAAGATAGAAACCATTCCTATTATAGTAATCAAGCGTAATATGACAAGAGAGCCTTTTGAACGTGATAAATTATTTAAAGGAATTTTGCGATCATGTAACAAAAGAAGTATTAGTATTGAGCAAATAGAAGAACTTGTAGATGGTATTGAAAATTATATTGGCAGTTTAGAGACAAAAGAAATTTCATCTACAATTTTAGGTGAGATTACAATGCAACGTCTTAAAGCGTTGGATGAGGTATCTTATATACGCTTTGCTTCTGTCTATAAGCAATTTACTTCAATTGATGAATTTATTATAGAACTAGAGAATATAAAAAAATGTAAAAAATAAAAGACGTAATCACTTTTTAGTGAGACGTCTTTTATTTTTTATTAATGCCATAAATTACGATCTAAAAGACGATACTGAATAGCTTCAGCTATATGAATGCTATCAATGATTATACTATCATTTAAATCTGCAATAGTACGTGCGATGCGTAAAACTTTATCATAGGAGCGTACACTAGATGAGGCAGTAGTAAACCAGCTATCTAACATAACTTTAGCTTCTTTTGTAAGTGGACAGTATTGTTTCAAATCACAGGATGGAATTTGACTATTATATTGTAAATGAGTTCCTGAAAAACGTTTTTTTTGATAATCAAGAGCTTTTTGTACTTGAGCATACATCTCTTCAGTAGAAAGAGATGTAGTTGTATTTAAATCGGCTAAAGTAGGTGTTCTAGTTTCGAGTTGTAAGTCAATTCTATCTAGAAGTGGTCCAGAAAGTTTAGATATATATTTCCTGATGCTGGTTAAAGAACAAGTACATTTTTGCGTATTAGGATAATATCCACAGGGACAAGGATTTGTGGAGGCTATAAGCAAAAAATCAGCAGGATATGTGAGTGTAATATTGGCTCGTGATAGAGTAATTTTGTGTTCCTCTAAAGGCTGGCGTAACACTTCTAATGCATGTCTGTTAAATTCTAGAAGTTCATCTAAGAATAATACGCCTAGATGTGCCAAGCTAATTTCCCCAGGCTTAGGGTGTAAACCACCACCAGCGAGTCCTAAAGTGGTGATAGTATGGTGTGGTGCTCTAAAAGGTCTACTAGACATAATTGTGTGTTCTGGAAGTTTATCGGCTAGGCTATAAAGTTTAGTAAGCTCAATGCATTCGTTTTCTGTAAGAGGAGGTAATATAGTGATGAGACGTTTGGCAAGCATAGTTTTTCCTGAACCAGGAGGTCCCATTAATAACGCATTATGAAAGCCAGCGGCACAAATGATTAATCCTCTTTTGACAGATTCTTGTCCCTTTACATCAGCAAAATCTATAGACTTAGGTAAAATAGGCGAATAAGTTGTAGGTGCACATTGGGTTAAATAGTTTTGCCTGTGAATAAAGGCGATTACTTCAGATAAGTTATTAGCTAGGCGAATATCTATGTCATGTATGAGACTAGCTTCCTTGGCATTGCTTGCTGGAATGACATAAGTTGTGTGTTGTTTAGGTGTGCATAAAATGGGTAAAAGTCCTCGTACACTACGAAGTGAACCATCTAAGGCTAGTTCTCCAATAAAGAAGGTTTGCTTTAAACATTCTAAGGGGAATTCTCCACAACAGCATAGAATACCTAAAGCAATTGGTAAATCATAAAGGCTCCCCTCTTTTCTGATATCAGCAGGAGCTAAATTGACAGTAATACGGCGAAGAGGAAATTTAAAACCACTATTTTTAATAGCACTTTTAACACGTTCGCGTGCTTCTTTTACAGAACTATCGGGAAGACCAACAATATCAAAGCCTGGAAGTCCATCATTAATATCGATTTCAACTTCGATGGGAATAGCATCTATG
Source organism: Cellulosilyticum sp. (assembly GCA_045612745.1). Lineage (GTDB taxonomy): Bacteria > Bacillota > Clostridia > Lachnospirales > Cellulosilyticaceae > Cellulosilyticum. The sequence goes on from JAZKZQ010000225.1 coordinate 3,220, forward strand.
CCATTTAAGGAATAACTGTTTAATTTGCAAAACATTAGGCTATCCTTTCTATAAATAAATTTTATTGTATTGAAGTATAGTCATTTTTAATAAGAAATAAACAATTATGTATAAAGAGTTTATAAATTCCATAAAATGAGGTGTAGAAATGCAAAGGTTATATTATTTATGGTTGCATCAGGTTAGATTAAATGAAGTAATCAAATTAGAATTATTACAAAGGTTTCATACACCTAAAGCTGTGTATGAAATGGATAGTTATCCTAATATTGCTTTCAAAGTTGTAGAAAAGTTAAGAATGGCAAAATATGATTTAGATAATGCTAAGAGGGAACTAGAAGAATGTGAAAAGAAGAAAATTACTATAGTAACAATAGAAGACAAGAGCTATCCGTTACTACTGAAAAGTATTCCAGATGCACCTCTTGTACTTTATGTAAAAGGAGATGTAAGTTTACTAAATACCCCTACAATAGCAATAGTAGGAGCTAGAGATTGTATGGAATATGGTTATGAAATGACTATTAAGTTTGCTAATGAATTGGCTGCAAGAGGTATTACTATAGTAAGTGGTATGGCAAAAGGAATAGATGCTGCTGCACATGAGGGGGCAATGAGGAGTGGGAAGACCATAGCAGTACTAGGTACCAGTGTAGATGTTTGTTATCCAGCATGTAACCGCAGTTTATATTGTAAAATACCAGAGCAAGGTGTAATTATATCTGAGTATTCTTTAAATACACTAGCGAGGCCGTATCAATTTCCTAAACGGAATCGTATTATAAGTGGTCTATCTTTAGGGGTATTAGTGACAGAAGCAGATTATAGAAGTGGTTCACTTATTACAGCTAACTTAGCTTTAGAATATAATAGAGATGTATTTGCAATACCAGGGGATTTGAGATGCCGAATGAGTTTAGGAACGAATGAATTAATTAAAAATGGTGCTAAATGTATTACACATATAAATGATATTTTAGAGGAACTTCCGTTAGAAATACAAAATAATTTAAGGTGTACAAGTAAAAATACTTCAAAAAATACAAATAATCAACTTGCACAAGAAGAAAGGATGGTATATGCTTATGTAAGTTGGAATCCTATTTTTTTAAATGAATTACTAACAAGTACCAAGCTTTCCTATGAAGCTATTTATAGAGATTTAACTCAATTAGAGCTGAAGGGATATATAAAAAAATTACCAGGGGAAAGATATGTACGTTCTTAATGAGGAGGTAAATATGGCTGATAATTTAGTGATTGTAGAATCAGCAGCTAAAGTCAATACAATAAGTCGATTTTTAGGCAAAAATTATAAAGTGGAAGCATCTGTTGGACATGTAAGGGATTTACCTAAGAGTCAATTAGGTATAGATACAGAGAATAATTATGAACCTAAATATATTACAATTCGTGGTAAGGGTGAGTTACTACAAAAAATGCGTAAGGATGCAAAAAATGCTAAATGTGTATATCTTGCAACTGACCCTGATAGAGAAGGGGAAGCTATTTCGTGGCATTTATATCATTCTTTAAAGTTACAAGATAAAAAGGTGTATCGTATTACATTTAATGAGATAACAGAACAGGCTGTAAAAGAAGCAATTAAGCACCCGCGAGATATTAATATGGATTTAGTAGATGCACAGCAGGCAAGACGTGTTCTAGATCGTCTTGTAGGGTATAAAATAAGCCCGATTCTTTGGAAAAAAATTCGTAAAGGGTTAAGTGCAGGTCGTGTACAATCTGTAACACTTAGGTTGATTAGTGACCGTGACAAACAAATCAAGGAATTTATTGAAGAAGAATATTGGACAGTAGAAGTGAATTTGCGACATGGAAAAAGTAAAGCATTTGAAGCAAGACTTGATAGTAAAGATAATGTCAAGGTAGAGATTAGAAACGAAGAAGAAGCACAAAAAATTATAAAAGAATGCGAATCTCAGCAATTTGAAGTAATGGAAACTAAAAAAGGTACACGTGTAAAAAATACAGTGCTTCCATTTACAACAAGTACAATGCAACAAGAAGCAGCAAAGCATCTTGGTTTTTCTACTCAAAAAACAATGAATATTGCACAACAACTTTATGAAGGTATTAAAGTTGGCAAAAAGGAAGTAGGTATTGTAACTTATATTCGTACAGACTCTATCCGTATTGCAGATAAGGCAAAAGAAGAAGCTGATGAGTATATTAAGACTAAGTATGGTGAACAATATTTAGGAGAGGCAAAAGTTAATCAAGGAAAAGCTAAAAAGACAAACATTCAAGATGCCCATGAAGCCATTAGACCTACTTATATGGAATATGAACCGCAAGAAATTAAAGAATACTTATCAAGAGATCAATATAAGCTTTATAATATGATTTGGAATAGATTTATAGCAAGTCAGATGGCACCAGCACAATATGAAACATATAGTATGAAGATAAAAAATGGTGCTTATCTATTTAGAGCATCTTATTCAAATCAACTTTTTGATGGTTTTACAAAAGTATATAATTTAGGTGAAGAAAAAGTTAAAAAGACAACAAATTTTGATGTAGTAAAAGGGGAAATGCTTGATCTTGCCAGTATTATTCCAAGTCAACATTTTACACAAGCACCAGCACATTTCTCAGAAGCAACTTTAGTTAAAGCATTAGAAGAGAATGGGGTAGGAAGACCAAGTACCTATGCACCAACACTTACAACACTTCTTGCTAGAGGATATATAGTTAAGGAAAATAAAAATCTTTATATTACTGAACTAGGTGAAGTTGTGAATCAGATTATGTTACAATATTTTGATGAAATTGTAGATGTTGATTTTACAGCAAATATGGAAAGGATTTTAGATGAAATTGCAGCAGGTAATGTGGAGTGGAAAGAAATTATAAAATCTTTTTATCCAAACTTTAAACATTGTCTTGATATTGCAGAGAATGAAATTGAAAATATTGACCTTACAGAAATAACAGATATTCCGTGTGATAAATGTGGTACAAATATGATTGTACGTTATGGTAAATATGGTAAGTTTTTAGGTTGTCCTAATTTTCCTGAATGCAATGGCACAAAACCATGGTATGAGGAAGTAGGTGTTAAGTGTCCACAGTGTGGAGATAAAATTCTTCTTAAAAAGACAAAAAAAGGTAGAACATATTATGGGTGTGAACATAATGGAGAGAATTGTGAGTTTATGTCATGGGACAAACCTACAGGAGATAAGTGTCCTGTATGTGGAGATGCACTTGTAGAAAAAGGGACTAGTAAGAATAAAAAAATCATCTGTCGCAATACTAAGTGCAATTATGGTAAACAAAACAAGAGATAGTTTACAATTTATTAAAATTTTTCAGTATTAATGTTTACAATTATATATTGAGTTTTTTGTCAAATCATGTTAAGATTTGTTTGTACAAGACAAAGTTGTATTACAACTTTGTCTTTTTAAATGATAAAGTGTATATTTTAAAATTTTTAGAACATACTAAAGTATATAAAACCTTTAGATTATAAAAGTACAAACTAACTTAACAAAATTATTTAAGGAGGACATATTATGTCTCAAGAATTATTACTCAAAATGCGTAAAGTAAATAGATTATTACAAAGATTTGGCTCAGACCGTGTAATCTTTTCTGATATCTGTGAAGTGATCAGTGATGTTGTAAAAGCTAATGCTCTTGTTGTAAGTACAAAAAGCAAAGTTTTAGGTGTAAACAGCTCAATTCCTCACAACTTTGCAAATGAAGATAACTATATTGAATACTCAGTAAACGATGAGTTTTTATCAATTATGGATATTAAAGAAAATATTTCTTTAGATACAATCTTTTCAGAAGTTCCAAATAGTGCAAATTATACAACATGCATTATTCCAATCATTGCAGCAGGTCAAAGATTAGGTACATTTTTACTTTATAAAGAAAAAAGTACAGGAAACTTTAGTACAGAAGACCTTATCTTAGCTGAATATGGTGCAACTATTGTAGCTGTAGAGATTTTAGGTTCATTAAAAGAAGAAAATGATGAAGAAGAACGTCGTATTGCAATTGTTAAATCTGCTATTGCAACATTATCTTACTCAGAACTTGAGGCGATCTTCCACATCTTTGAAAAATTAGATGGTAGTGAAGGTTTATTAATTGCAAGTAAAATTGCTGATAAAGTAGGGATTACACGTTCAGTAATCGTTAATGCACTTCGTAAATTTGAAAGTGCGGGTGTAATTGAATCAAGATCATTAGGTATGAAAGGAACTTATATTAAGGTTCTTAATGGTGCATTATTAGAGGAACTTGATAAATTACGTAAATAATTATAAATTAATAATAGATAAAAAATAGATGGTGGCTTGGCCACCATCTATTTTTTATGGACTAGAAAAACTCGATATTTAACTATGTAATATTTAATTGCTACAAGGAGATTTACTTAATAAAGTCTTTTTTGCTGTATAATATTTGAGGAAAATATAGATTATAGGGAGTGCTATTAGGGTTATAAGTAACCATGTAAAAGAGAAGGGTAGAGATGTTCCTTGTGTATACATGGAGAACAGTGGATAAAGAGTGCAAGTAAGGAGAAAACTCAAAATGGCTTGAAGTAATTTAGAGATTAAATAAGGTTTAGTAGAAAGTGATATATCTTCAAGAACATAAAGGGTCTGAAAGTAGACACAGAAACCTCCAAAACCAATAATAGCAGCAAGTAAAGCTAAAGTATACATAGAAGGATTTGAGAGATAACTTTTAGAAAGTGCCCCCACCCCATTGGAAAGCTCTAAGATGCCAGTCAATATACCAAAAGTGATATTATGAGGAAGTGATGTGATAAGTGGCAAGGTAAGGAAGGCTTTAAATAAGGTGGAATTCGTTAAGATATTTGTAAGTACGGAGAAGAAAATAATATACCCCCCTACACATACAATGGTATCCATACCATTTTCAACAGCTTGTGTAAAGGCAGAAGCAAATTGAAATGAGGAAGTATGAGGTGGATGGGGGTGAGAGGGGAGTTTATTAACTGTGTACCCTCTTAATAGAAGGCTTATAAGTGTAGCAGATAAAAGATGGATAAATAATAAGAAATAACCAGTGATAGTGTTTTTTAATAATATAGTACCTACAGTGCCAATGATAAACAAAGGGCCACAATTATTACAAAAGCAAAGAGCTTTTTCTGCTTGACTTTGTGAAAGTGTTTTTTGAACCAATAGTTGTTTGATGATTTTAGCGCCCATGGGATAACCAGCAATAAGTCCCATAAGAAAAGCAAATCCAACATCCCCAGGCAAATTCCAAATTTTTGTTGTTATAGGAGAAAGGCGTAGGCTGAGTGGTTCTAATATATTCAAACCAACAAGTAAGTTGATGAGAATAATAAAAGGAAGTAATGAGGGAAGTACTTTATTAAACCATAATAAGAGGCCTTCTGTTGCAGCGTTGATGCAAAGAGAAGGTGCGATTAAGAGTGTAACGATAATAAAACAAATGCTCAATAAAATAAGTCGTTTATGTACCATATATTAACCTCCTTAGTAAAGTATAAAATAGTATATGAACTTGTCTTAAAAAAAATAACAAAAAATTAAAGTAAAACGACTGGGTGTATATTATTAATGTATTTCTCGAGATTAATTTAAAAGAGATTAGTTTTGCGCTTATAACGTAGAAACTAATCTCTTTTAAATTAAATCTTAATAAATGATTGGGTAAAATCTTGTTTATAATTTATAGAATTAGGAATCAAACTATGATAAAGTGCAGTGGCCTTTAGTTCATAATCTATAAGACACTTTTGATGTGAAGGAAGAGTTTGATAACTTTTTGCTAAATTAGTAATAATAGGAAAATTTTCTGATGTTTTTATCTTACCTATTAGGGACAAGGCTTCTTTACGACAACCAAGAATACGAATGTATGGCGTCCAATCAAATGCATTTAGTGTAAGTATATCTTTTTCTGTAATATGCAAAAGTATACGTAGAAGACTACGTTGTACAGTAGCCCTTGTATAGGTTTTTGAAGTGACCCTATTAATAAGTGATTCTAGAGTATTACAAGTAGTAAAATGGTTTAAAATTGAATGAATCAGTTCTTCAGGAATGTCCCACAAAGAATAGAAATCTTCTTTAGTGGACATGATAAGTTTATAATGTAAAAATGAATAAAGCCTTTCATAATAAGGTGTTTGGGAGATAAAAGGTGCTAAATAATCAAAAGAGGTATCAGGCATACAAGTTTTGATCGTAGCAAGATCACCTTTGGTAGCAAGATGGCGGATGGCTGTTGCAGAAGCTATCTCACCGGTTATCTGAATATCATGATAATCTGCTTGAACTCTTCTTACAGTATAAGGTTTAATATCTGAATTATATTTTTTTAAGGCTTTAATATATTCGATGCCTAAAATATTATTAGGATTATTAATGATTGGGCTATAAGAACTTATATCTTTAGAGGTGTTTTCTAGGATGTTTTTTAAAGATTGTTCTCTAGCTCTAGGAAAACTTAAACCTTCACGTAAATAATTTTTTAGCGTACTAGAAAATAGTGGGGGAGGATTTAATAGTATTTCAGCTATAGTGGTTAAAGCATTTATATCACCACACTCACTACCAAAACAAAGTGTATTTATAATGCCAGATTTGTGAAGTAGTGATACGGCAGCTTCAGAGAAACGTTCAGCACTAGCTGTGGCAAAAGGGATAGGTAATTCTATCACCATATCAACTCCAGAAGCTAAGGCCATTTTAGTACGTACAAACTTATCTACAATGGTTGGGAGGCCCCTTTGTGAAAATTGACCACTCATAACAGCGATAATAAAATCTGTATTTAATTCATTTTTTAGTGTTTGTATTTGATAAGCGTGTCCATTATGAAATGGATTATACTCAGCAACAATACCTGTAATGTGCATTGTTAGTCTCCAATCTTTTGTAATAATACGTGTTTATTTTAGCTTAATTTGGGGAAAAAATAAAGGAGACAAAAAATAAATCGCATAAAATTCCAATTCGTACTTGTATACACGAGATACATTGAATATAATAATAGATGAGGGCGAATTGAAAGTATAAATTGAAAGTATAAATTGAAAGGGGTTCTTTTAATGTCTTTTATTGAAAATATTAAAGCAAGAGCAAAGAGCGACAAAAAAACTATCGTCTTACCAGAGGCATCTGATATCAGAACACTCAAAGCTGCTCATCAAGTTTTAGCAGAAGGCATTGCAAATGTCATCTTAATTGGTGATGAAGTAGCTATTAATAAAAAAGCAGAAGGTTTAGATTTAAGTGATGCTAAAATTGTAAATCCTGCTACATTTGAAGAAATGGACACATATGTTGCAGAACTTGTGAAAATTCGTGAGAAAAAAGGTATGACAGCAGAAAAGGCTAGTCAATTACTTCATAAAGAAGAATTATTTTTAGGTGTAATGATGGTTAAATTAGGTATGGCAGATGGTATGGTAGCAGGTGCTATTAATGCAACAGCTGATGTACTTAGACCATCACTTCAAATTCTTAAAACAGCACCTGGGACAAAACTTGTTTCAGCATTCTTTGTAATGGTAGTACCAAATTGTGAATATGGTTCAAATGGCACATTTGTATTTTCTGATGCAGGCCTTAACCAAAATCCAACATCAGAAGAGCTTGCTGCAATTGCACAAAGTTCAGCAAAAAGTTTTGAACAATTAGTAGGTGAAGAAGCAGTCGTAGCGATGCTTTCACACTCTACATATGGCAGTGCAAAACATGCTGATGTAGATAAAGTTGTTGAGGCAACACGTATTGCTAAAGAAGAAGCACCAGAACTTAAAGTAGATGGTGAACTTCAATTAGATGCTGCAATCGTACCATCAGTAGGTTCAGCAAAAGCACCAACAAGTTCAGTGGCAGGTAAGGCAAATACACTTATTTTCCCAGACTTAGATGCTGGTAATATTGGTTATAAACTTGTTCAAAGACTTGCTAAAGCAGAAGCTTATGGTCCAATAACACAAGGTATTGCAAAGCCAGTTAATGACTTATCAAGAGGTTGTAGCGCAGAAGATATCGTAGGTGTTGTAGCCATTACAGCTGTTCAAGCTCAAAATAATTAAGAGATTAAAGAATCAAGAGGAGTGTAAAATATAATGAACGTATTAGTAGTAAACTGTGGTAGTTCTTCATTAAAATATCAATTATTAAATATGGAGACAGAAACTGAAATTGCAAAAGGTATTTGTGAGAGAATTGGAATTGATGGATCATTTATCAAGCACACAACAGAAGGACAAGATTCTGTTAAAGTAATGGTTGATTTCCCAGATCATAAAGTGGCTTTAACAAAAATGCTTTCTATGCTTACAGAAGGTGAAACAGCTTGTGTTAAACCAGAAGATATTAATGCAGTAGGTCACCGCGTTGTTCACGGTGGAGAAAAATTCAATGAATCAGTAATCATTACAGAAGAAGTAGAAGAAGCTATTAGAGAATGTTGTGAACTTGCACCACTTCACAATCCAGCGAACTTACTTGGTATTGATGCATGTCGTGAACTTATGCCAAATGTACCTGCAGTAGCAGTATTTGATACAGCATTCCACCAAACAATGCCAAAACATACTTATATGTATGCTATTCCACAAGAATACTACAACAAATATGGTGTACGTAAATACGGTTTCCATGGGACATCACACAAATATGTATCTCAAAGAGCTGCTGAAATGCTTGGTAAACCAGTAGAAGAAACAAAAGTTATTGTTTGTCATTTAGGAAATGGCGCAAGTGTATGTGCTGTAGATGGAGGGAAATCAGTAGAAACATCTATGGGATTCACACCACTTGCAGGTCTTATCATGGGTACTCGTTCAGGTGATATCGACCCAGCTATTGTAACATTCTTAATGGAAAAAGAAGGTTTATCAGCTAAAGAAATTGATGCTATGTTAAATAAACAATCAGGTGTTGCTGCATTATCAGGATTATCAAGTGACTTCCGTGAAATCGAAGATGGTGTAGTTGCAGGAGATCCAGCTTGCAGATTTACAATGGATGCTTATCAACATAGGGTAGTATCATATATTGGTGCATATGCAGCAATTATGAATGGATGTGATGCAATTTGCTTCGCAGGTGGTCTTGGAGAAAACAATGCAATCATGCGTGAAGAGATTGCTAATATGCTTACATGGTTAGGTGTAGAAATTGATCCAGATAAAAATAAATGTCGTGGTGTTGAAAGAGATTTAACAAAAGAAAGTTCAAAAATTAAAATGCTTTTAATTCCAACAAATGAAGAACTTATGATTGCTAGAGATGCTGTAAGATTAGTTACAAAATAAGTCATTGACAAATACATGCGAAATATGTATAATAACAGAAGTGTTACTTAATGGAGTGAAAAAATGAAACTTAATATCCAGGAACTTAGAAAAAAGTCCGAAGTAACTTTCAAAGGAAAGCAGCAAGTATCACTTAGAGGTATTAGCGCGATGCATAAGATACAAGACTGTGAAGCTAATGTAGAAGGGACTTTACAAAAAGTAGATAACCGCTATATTGTGGAAGGACAAGTATCTGTAAATGTTAAACGTTTATGTGATCGCTGTGGTGAAGAATTTGAATGTTTTGTTGAAGGGGAACTTTTCCAAGAGTACTCCAATGAACCAGTAGGTGAAAACGAAGACGACATTATTCAAATATCTGATACAATCGATTTAGAAGACGCCGTAACAGAAACGATTTATCTTAATTTACCAATGTATTGGGTACATGATGAAAATTGTAGAGGCATCTGTAAATTTTGTGGTCAAAATCTAAACAAGCATAGTTGCAACTGTGACCAGAAAGAGATTGACCCACGACTTGAAGGTTTGAAGAATATTTTTCACCCTCAAAGTGAAGAGTAGTAATAAGAGGAGGTGTAGAAATGGCAGTACCAAAAAGAAAGACTTCTAAAGCCAGAAGAAACCAAAGACAAGCAAATTGGAAACTTTCTCCACTTAACTTAGTGAAATGTCAAAAATGTGGTGAATTAATGATGCCACATAGAGTATGTAAAGCTTGCGGTTCTTATGCAAACCGTGTTGTAGTAAAAGTAGATTAATACTATAAAAAAGACAGCTTTTAGCTGTCTTTTTGTATATTTAATTTCAATATAGAGAAAGATAGAGGTGATGCATATGTCAAAAATAGCAATAGATGTAATGGGTGGCGACAATGCACCGGATGAAATTATTAAAGGCTGTATAAAAGCAAGTAAGGAAATTGATGCGACATTAGTATTAGTAGGTCCAGAAGCACTCATTAAAGAAAAGTTATCTGCATTTGCATATGAGCCATCAAAGATAGAAATTGTAGATGCAGAAGAAGTGATTGAAATGGAAGAATCACCAACTTTAGCAATTAGACAAAAGAAGAAATCATCTATGGTAATTGGTCTTAAGCTTTTAAAGGAAGGGCAAGTAGATGGATTTATGAGTGCAGGAAGTACAGGTGCTCTTTTAACAGGAGCTACACTTATTGTAGGTCGTATTAGGGGCGTAGAACGTCCAGCCTTAGCGCCATTTATTCCCACACAAAAAGGATGTTCCCTTCTTATAGATTGTGGTGCTAATGTTGATGCAAAACCAAGCTATCTTGCACAGTTTGCACGCATGGGAACAGTATATATGCAACAGTGTATGGCAGTCCCTAATCCTAAAGTAGGACTTATTAATATTGGAGTTGAATCTGAAAAAGGTAATCAGCTTGTAAAAGATGCTTATAAGCTACTTTCTAATGACGAGAGTATTAACTTTTTAGGTAATATTGAAGCAAGGGATATCCCAAAAGGTGAAGCAGATATTTTAGTTTGTGATGGCTTTGTGGGAAATGTTGTTTTAAAATTCATGGAAGGTTTTGCAAAGTGGATTTTAGGCATGTTAAAAATAGAATTCTTTAGAAATCTAAAAACAAAATTAGCAGCTCTTTTACTTAAAAAAGGTATTATGAATATCAAAGGTAAATTTGATTATGCTACGAAAGGTGGTGCACCTTTTTTAGGTGTAAATGGGCTCGTTGTGAAGACCCATGGTAGTGCAAAGGCAGAAGAAGTTTATAGTACAATTCTCCAGACAGAGGGATTTATTAAAAGTCAACTGGTTGAAAAAATAAAAATGAACTTTACAGAAACTGCAAATTAATATTGACTATCAATGAGGTATATAATATCATCAGAATATAAATCTTTATACGAGGTGTTGAAATATGGTATTTGATAAAGTAAGACAGATTATTAGTGAGCAATTTAACATTTCAGAGGATGAAATTACTTTATTAACATCATTTGTTGATGATTTAAATGCGGATTCATTAGATGTCTTTCAAGTAATTATGGCAATTGAAGAAGAATTTGAAATGGAAATTTCAAATGAAGAAGCAGAGAAGGTATCTACTGTAGGGGATGTTGTCGATTACATCAAAGAACAAAAAGGATTAGATTAATAAAAAGCCTCGCTTAGCGAGGCTTTTCCTATATTAAGCTAAAACCAAAGTCTAATGTAGGATCTAGGGATAAAAAAGGAGAACACAAATGGCTAAAAAAACAGATAAAGCTTCTAGAGCCATAGCAGTAGAAGCTATGCAAAAGATAATTGGCTATGGATTTAAAAATCCTCTTATTTTAGAAGAGGCATTAACGCATAGTTCTTATGCAAATGAGCATAGAAGTAATTCTACAAAAGATAATGAAAGATTAGAGTTTTTAGGAGATGCTATTTTAGACTTAGTAATTAGTGAGTATTTATTCAAAAAACATCCTGAAATGCCAGAAGGTGATTTATCAAAACTACGTGCAAGTATTGTGTGCGAAGGCTCTCTTGCTAAGACAGCAAAAAATATTTGTTTAGGTGAACATATATTGCTTGGAAAAGGAGAAGAGATGACAGGAGGAAGAGAACGTGCCTCCATTTTGGCGGATGGATTTGAAGCAATTACAGGAGCCTTATTTTTAGAAGGAAGTTTTGCGCTTGCTAAGGATTTTTTAACCCATACCTTAATTAGGCAAGTAGAAGGGATGACATCTTTAGAAGATCTTTATGCAGATTATAAAACACTTCTACAGGAGAGTATTCAAAAAGAAAGTAATGTACCAATTCGCTATGAGGTAGTAGATGAAGAAGGACCAGACCATGATAAGCATTTTTATGTAGAAGTATATCATGGTGAACTAGTACTTGGTAAGGGTTGTGGTAAGAGTAAAAAAGAAGCTGAGCAAGATGCAGCAAAGAGGGCTTTAGAGAAATTAGAAAATTGAGGTGAATTATGTATCTAGATAAGGTTGAGATACATGGCTTTAAATCGTTTGGAGATGCAGTAAAGCTAAACATTCCGAAAGGTATTACAGGTGTTATAGGACCAAATGGTAGTGGAAAAAGTAATGTCTCGGATGCTATTAGGTGGGTACTTGGAGAACAAAGTGCCAAAAGCTTACGTGGTAGTAATATGCAGGATATTATTTTTGCAGGAACTGAAAAGAGAAAATCTTTAGGTTATGCTGAAGTTGCCTTAACTATTAAAAATCCTGATCAAACAGTGCCTATTGCTTATACTGAAATTGTGATAAAAAGACGTGTATATCGCTCTGGAGAAAGTGAGTACTTTATTAATGGAAGTGCTTGTAGATTAAAAGATGTTCAAGAACTCTTTATGGATACTGGTATTGGTAAAGATGGTTATTCTATTATAGGGCAAGGTCAAATTGACAGAGTACTTAGCTCTAAGCCAGAAGAACGAAGAACATTATTTGAAGAAGCAGCAGGAATTTATAAATATAAAGTAAGGCGCCTTGAAGCAGAACGTAAGCTTGAAAAGCAACGTGATAACTTAGTGCGTATTCGTGATATTATTTTAGAGATTGAAGGGCGTTTAGAGCCACTTTCTATAGAGGCAGAGAAGACAACACAGTTTTTAAAATTAAAAGAGAGTTTAAAAGAAGTTGATGTAAATATTTTTATTTTTGAGATTGAACGTATTGAAAAAGAACTTGCAGCATTAAATGAACTGATTATGTCTATTGAGTTACAAATTAAGGATGCTCAAGAAGAAGAAGAAGGATTTAAACGAAAAGCGACTCAGTGCAAACAGAAAAAAGATGAATTATATACTGATATTGAGACTTTAATTAGTGAAATTTCTAATTTAGAGAAACAGCAAGAAAAGAAACAAAGCCAAATAACTATTAATGAAGAAAAGGTTATTAATATTGAAACACTTTTAGCACAAGTTATAGAAGAACAAAAGTCACAAGAACTTGATCATCAAAACAAGAAAGAACGTCTTTCACTTCTTGAAACCAAGCGTACGGCTTTGGAAATTGAACATGTATCTAAAATGACAGTTATTGAACAAGAAGAAACAAGAGTCAATACACTAATTAAAGCCTTAAATGATTTGGAGGGGACAATTGATAGCTCCAAAGCAGAATTACATCAAAAAATGCGTGAAATTGATTTATTTGAAGCAGAGCTTCAAAAAAATGATGGTATGGAAGCTCAGTTAGACTATCGTATGTCTCAAATCAGTGAGCAAATTGCAATATTAAATAGTGATATTCAGCATCAAGAAGTAAGTAGTAAGCTTTTAGAAAAGCAAAAAGGTGAAACACTTACAAAGTTAGAAGTTTTAAAAGGCGACTTAAAAGAAATACAAGAAAAGCGTATTAATTTAGAAAAAGACAAGTTCACTAGAGAAAAAGCATTAAATAATTTGACTCAGAATATGATTCAAACAGAGCGTCAAGCTAAATGGCTAGAACAGATTAAAGAAGAACATGAGGGCTATTATGGTAGTGTTAAGCAGGTCTTAAAAGTTGCTAAAAGTGAACCGCAAAAGTGGCAAGGTATTGTAGGTGTTGTAGGGGAACTTGTAGAAGTACCAAGAGAATATGAAACAGCTATTGTGACTGCTTTAGGTGGTGCAATTCAAAATATTGTAACACGTAGTGAAAAAGATGCAAAAGATATGATAACTGTCATGAAGCAACGTGGTATTTCAAGAGTAACATTTTTACCACAAGATACAGTACGTAGTAGTACACCTATTAGTGAAAGTAGTTTAAAGACAGAAACAGGATTCTTGGGTTTTGGAAATGAGCTTATTAAGTATCCACAGGAGTATAGCAATATTATTTCTTCATTATTAGGGCGTATACTCATTATTGATAATATGGAAAATGCATCACGTATTGCACGTAAGTATCAATATAAATATAAACTAGTAACTTTAGAAGGTGAAGTTTTTAATAGTGGTGGTTCTTTAAGTGGAGGAAGTACAAAAAATCAAGGTAATAATATTTTCTCTCGTACAAGGGAGTTTAAAGAAGCGAAAGAAAAGTGTGTATATTATAAACAAGAAGTGGCAAAAGAACAACTAATACTTCAGACACTTACAACTAATTTAGCAGAGAAGGTTAAGCATGAAGAGGCATTACAACTTGAAATTGCAGCATTAGATACAAATGCTAAGGAGTTTGCTTTAGAGTGGGAAAAGACAAATCATGCTTTAAAACTTACTAAAGCAAATCAATTACAACTTATTACTGAGCGTAATAATATTGAAGATAGCATAGAGCAAATTAAATCAGGTAGAGAAAATGTTAAAGTGCGCTTAGAAGAATTAAAGTCAGCAATAGGTGACGATGAAGAAGTATTAGCAGCATTAGAGAAACAATTAACAGATTTAAAGGGAGAAAAAGATGAAGCAAATACTAAGCTTGTTGAAAAGAAAATTAGTTTATCAAATACTGAACAAAATATGAAGTATATGATTGAACAAATGAGTGAGTTAGAACAAGCTTTAAATGGACAAGGTGAAAAGCAGGAACAGCTTGTTGAAAAGATGGCTAAATTTGAGCAGGAAAAACAAATCTTATTAGAAGAAAATAAACGTATTGAAGTAGAAATAAGTGAAGCAAAGGTAAGTATAGCAGTAGCTCTTGAAAAGAGAAAAGAATATGATGTACAAAAGGTAAGTTTAGAGCAAGAGGAAGTAAAGTTAGCTGAGACAATTAGTAAAGTCAATGAAACGCTTAACAATCTAAAAGAAGAGCGATATCGTCTTGAGAATAAGAAAGAAAATAGTGGACTTCAAAAACAAAACTGGGGTAACACAATGTGGGAACAATATGAACTCACATATAGTCGTGCCTTAGAGTATAAGATGGAAGAATGTTCTATTACTGATCTTAAAAAACGTTCTGTAGATATGCGGGCCCAAATTAAACAAATTGGGAATGTTAATGTTAATGCTGTAGAAGAATATAAAGAAACCAAAACGCGTTATGAATTTCTAAATGGCCAAAAAGAAGATATGGAAAAAGCAGAAGCGACATTAATTGAAATGATTAATGAGCTTATGAGCCAGATGAAAGAAATTTTTAAAACCCAGTTTGCAATTATTGCAGAAAACTTTACACAAGTATTTAAAGAATTATTTGGTGGTGGTGAAGCCTATCTTCAGCTTTTAGATGAGGAGAATATCTTAGAATCAGGTATAGAAATTATTGCGAAACCACCGGGTAAAAAACTTCAAAATATGACATTACTTTCAGGTGGAGAGCGTACACTTACAGCTATTTCGTTAATCTTTGGTATTTTAAAGCTTAAACCATCACCATTCTGTGTACTAGATGAAATTGAAGCAGCTTTAGATGATGCTAATGTATTAAGGTTTGCAGATTATCTTGAGAAGCTTTCAAAGGAAACACAATTTATTGTTATTACCCATAGAAAAGGAACTATGGAACGTGCACATACCTTATATGGTGTTACCATGCAAGAAAGAGGAGTTTCAACAATTCTTTCTATTGAACTTGAAGATGCAGGAAATTATATTGATCAGAAAAAAAGTAGTTAGGAGGCTATAAGGATGAGTTTTTTAAAAAAATTATTTGGTAAGAAGTCGGCACAAGTAACTGAAGAAGTAAAAGAAGATAGTGTACCTAAACAGGTTCAAGGAGACTATGGAAAAATAATAGGAAAAGAAAA
>JAZKZQ010000226.1:0-5825 GCA_045612745.1 Cellulosilyticum sp.
GAGGTTTTGTTGTTGCTGCATTATCTAAGTATATTTCTGATTTCATCAATCATTCTCCGTTCTATCATCGTTAATCTCTATTAGTTAAAATCAAGTTTTCCTAATCCATAAAAAAATGAGGGAACCCCCTCATTTTTATCTATTCATTACATTATAAATAGCTTGTAATACACGCGTTTTTTCAAAAGGTTTCACAACAAAGTCCTTTGCACCACATTTAATGGCTTCTATAACTTTTGACTGCTGACCCATTGCTGAGCACATGATGATTTTTGAATTGGGGCTTACTTCTAATATTTTCTCAATAGCCTGAATACCATCCATCTCTGGCATTGTAATATCCAGTGTGATAATATCTGGCTGCAACTGCTGCGCCATTTCTATAGCTTGAAGGCCATTTCCAGCTTCACCTACAACTTCAAAGTCTGATTCAGTGAGCATTTTCTTTAAAACGCCTCTCATAAAGATTGCATCATCAACAACTAGAAATTTTAGATCCTCCATCACTTATTCCCTCCACCTCATACATTATATTCGCAAGTGTCACAAGTCCTGCTGTTTCACTTCTAAGTATTCTTTTACCTAAAGTTACTGGCGAAATATGATGCTGCATGGCATAAGCAACTTCTTCATCTGTAAAGCCACCCTCTGGACCAATGAAAATACCAATCTCCTTTGGCATTTGTCCTCGTAAAAAGCCCATTAAATGATGACTATGTTCATTTTCAAAAGGAATACAAGATTTCTCTAAATTCTCCTTAGCATAAGCTATAGCCTCTTTGTATGTGAGTGGTGCTAAAATTTGTGGAACAATCCCTCTCTTACTTTGTTTCGCAGCACTTTCCGCTATCTTCTGCCATCGTTCTAGCTTACTTTGTTGTTTTTTTGCTGTTTCAAGTTTTACAACACATCTATCTGTCATCATCGGAATAATTGTTGTAACACCTATTTCTATACTTTTTTGAATCACAAACTCCATCTTCTCACCTTTAATTAGTGATTGAAAAAGCACTGTTTGAACAGGTGGTTCAGAGTTTGCCTCCCTTGTTTCTACAATTTGTGTAGAAATCACATCACGATCTATTTGCTTTATTATACACTGATAATCATGACCTTGTCCATCATTTATTGTAATTTCTTTACCTTCGCTAAGTCTGAGCACATTTTTAATATGCTTCACATCACTACCAGTAATAAAAATTTCATTTTCTTTGACATTTTCCGGATTTACAAAAAACTTTGCCATTGGTCTAATCCTTTTCTCTACTATCTACTTTTAATATGAATTTCATATGAATGTACTAATTTCTTATGCATTTGCTTTACAGCGAATTGCTACCCAATCATTTTTTTCTGTAATTTCTTCTGCTATAAAACCAGCACTCTCAAGAGCTGCTTTAACTTCCTCTGCACGATCACCAATAACACCTGATGCAACAAGCGTGCCACCTGGTAATAAGAAGTTTCTTAATAAGTGACGCATTGGAATAATTACATCTGCTACAATATTTGCTACAACAACTTCATAACATCCTGTACCAATTGTTGTAACTAATGCATCATCTGCTAAAATATTACCACAGTAAGTTGTAAATTTGTTTTCATCCATTTTATTTTGTACAAAGTTTTCTTTTGCAATATCTACTGAGTTTTGCTCAATATCTACTGCTGTCACATGTTCTGCACCAAGCATAAGTGCTGCAATTGATAAAATACCACTTCCACAACCCATATCAAGTACTTTTTGGCCTGGTTTAATAATGCTTTCTAATTGTTCAATACAAAGTTGTGTTGTATAGTGTTGACCTGTTCCAAAACTTGAGTTTGGATCAATTTCTAAAATCATACGATCTGTTGTACTCTCATAGCTTTCCCAAGTAGGTTTAATGACAAACTTCTCCCCTACTGTAAAAGGTTTAAAGTATTGTTTCCAGTTATTTGCCCAGTCTTCTTCTTTGACATTACCAATTTCCATCGTAAGTTTGCCATAATCTTCATTCTCTTCTTTAAGACGTTTAAGCATATTTTTAATTTCATGGAACATTTCTTGCCCCTGTGCATTCTCTGCAAGATAAAACTTAATACTTGTTTCACAGTCTTTAAGTTTTTCCATATCCTCATCCATGTAATCCCATGTTGTACCTTGTAATGTTAAGAACTCATCATAATCATCTGGGTCTTGAATGACGAAACCTGTTACGCCTAATTGTAATAAGAGGCCTGTAATTGTTTCAAGACCTTGCTTTGATGTGTATATTGTTACTTCTAACCAGTTCATTTATTCATCTCCATCTTAATTTATATAATAGTTAAATTATAAGGGAATCTCCTGTCGAATTCAAGTAATCTCCCATTTTTATCCTCTTATATTCATTTTACCCAAAATCCTATAATCTAAACGCTTAACGCTCCACTATAAATACCCACTCATCTTCTGAAGATAATGCTTCATTAAAATAATAACCTTCTAAATCAAATTTTTTGATTTCATCAACCTTTTCGATTTGATGCTCACAAATATAACGCACCATTAGTCCTCTGCCATGCTTTGCATACATGCTTACTGCTTTATACTTGCCATCTTTATATACTTTAAATTGAATATTTAATACACGATAATTTTGCCCAATAGTTTTTAAATCCAAAGCTTTGCTATACTCTTCTGATGCTAAGTTAATAAGTACCTTATCGCTACTTGTATTTTCTAGTACCTCTAGTACATAATCTGTCAGCTGTTTCTTCCATATACTATAAAGCTGGTCTTCTTTTGCTCTTGAAAATTTAAACGCCATTTCTAAACGATAGGCTTGTATCACATCTAAAGGTCTTACATAGCCATATAAACCAGATAAAATCCCTAGATGCTCCTGCATATATTCTCTTGCTTCTTGAGTTAATGTACTAGCATCTATAGCTTTGAAGGCCTCACCATAATAATAGTCAATAGCCGCTTTTCCTTTTGGCTTATCATAAAATGTCTGATAACGCTGCTGATTAATTACTGCTAAAGACTCAGATATTTTCATCTGTGTCATGAAATCTTCTACTGAATATATCTTAATTCGTGAAACAAGCTCCCTTGTAGTATTTTCAAACCTTAAAGGTTTATAATCTATAAGTCCTTCTTCTACTGTAAATGTTTTAGCTGGTGAAATAATTAATAACATTTCTCTACTCCTCGTTGTATATAATCCCTTTACAAAAAATATATTTTATATAATAATAATTCTTATATAGACTATTATATATAAGTCAATTCACATAAACAAGGAGAGCACTCTATGTCAAATGTTATTTTAGAAGAAGGTATGAAAGCCCCAGATTTTACATTAATGGGTTCAGATCAAAAAACACATACGTTAAGTGATTATTTAGGTAAAAAAGTTATTTTATATTTCTACCCAAGAGACAATACACCAGGTTGTTCAAAAGAAGCTGAAGCTTTTCGTGATGCTTTTGAAGAAATCACAAGCCAAAATGCAGTTATTTTAGGTATTAGTCGCGATACGCTTACAGCTCATGATAAATTTATTGCCAAATACAACTTACCATTTGTACTTCTTTCAGACCGTGAGGAAGTTGTATGTCATCTTTATGATGTACTTAAAGAAAAGAAAATGTGCGGCCGTGTAGGTATTGGCATTGAACGTAGTACTTTCCTTATTGATGAAGAAGGCATTATCTCAAAAATTTATCGTAAAGTAAAAGTAGCTGGACACGTTGATGATGTCAAATGCCAATTAAAATCTTAAAAGCCTTTAATACTACAACTCATAAAATCCATCAACCACCACTTAAAATGGTGGTTGAAACTTTTTCTTTAAAGCCAGTTTTATTTACTCCCAATCATCATCCAAATTAGGATATTGCTCAACTTCTTTACCATGAGACTCTAGTATGATAATACCATCAATTTTACTTGCAATAATTTTTTCACAATAAATCGTAAATAACCATTCATCACCAAAATCATATAGATACAGAAACTTTTTGTTTACCTTCAATCTTAATTCATTTAATTGTACTTCACTGGCAGAGCGTTCTCCATCTTCATTCCCTCTTGGGTCATAGTACGCATTATTTGACCAAGGCTTATTGTCCATATAAAAAGCATATAGATGATCATCATCAAAACCAATAGCTTCTAAAATGGCATAACTTAACTGTTCAAGAGTTGCACAGCCATCTACTTGCATTCTGACCCATACACTAGGTATTGCTTTAAATTCAACTTTAAAAATATATGAGTTATCTTTTTTTATTTCTATATCTGTATGAGTAAATGTCGAGAGCTTTTCACTACTTATCTTTTCTTGGAAAAAGTTCTCTAACTTTTTAGTAAATGGCCTCATCTCATTTTGCACATCTTTAATAACATTTTTATCAGTATCTAATCCTTTATTTCCTATTATTGAACATATTACCTTAGATAAAGGATCATTTCCCTCTAACATATTTCGGTAATCCTCAATAATAGACGTATCTTTTCTTAAAAATGTTTTTAAGCACTTATGATCGGAAATATCTTTTAAAACAATTTGACTTAAATAGGTTGGGTAAACACTACTTATCAATATTTTTTCTCCATGAGAATAAATTTTCTTATTCTCAATCATCTCCATCTTACATAGACCTAAACTCTTTATAGAGTAAAACAATTTCCAGGCTATTCCAAATGTACATTCATATTTACTTGGTACTTTGTCTAAACTGTTTTCGGTCCAATTAATACTTATACCTTCTCCATTATTTAAATGTACTAAATCTTCTATTGTCTCTGCAATTTTACCATAAATCATTCCTATATAGGCTACTGTTTTACCGTATAATTGAGCTGGCTCAACTTCATTAAAATACGTATTAAGAATGACAATATACTTCTCTATGACATTCATACTTTCGTATATCTTATAAAACTCATTTTTCTCCAACACTCTTTTAGTACTTGATAGGGATACTTCCGTATATAAATTGAGCCCCCTTAAAATGTTATACCAGAAGTAGATACTAGGATATTGTTCCATCCCCTTGCTAGGAGTAGTTACATCTATTTTATCGTTCATGAGTTTATTAAGTTCAAAACAATCTTTCTTTCCTAAATTACCAGCCTTAGTTAATACAGGATTGTGATAATCAATATAATCAATAAGTATTGTCAACTCTCCTACAACTCTTGTCATCTCCAAAATCAGCTTTTCTTCTAACATTTCATAACTCCTACTTTCTTATTCTTTCAGCTAGTTTAGTATTTCTATCTTTCACATATGACCTCTATACTCTTATCCCCATAAAACTTATAGATTCTACTTCCAAATGATGTGGAGACACCATTGGACTGTAAGAAAATCATAATATTCTTGATTTCCTTTTGATCCTGCCATGCCTTTTTAATCATCTCCACTCTTTTTTTACCTATACCTGGCACTTCAATAATACGATCCGGTTCTTCTTCAATAATATCAAGGGTCTTTTCTTCAAATAGCTGTACAATCTTCTTAGCATATACAGGCCCAATTCCTTTAATAAGACCACTTCCTAAATATTTTTCAATACCATAAATACTAGCAGGAAGTGCTTCCTCCCATTCTTTTGCCTCAAATTGTTTTCCATATTTGGGATTACTAGACCAAAATCCTTTTATAGTAATAACCGAACCTACATTAACTGTTGCCATATTTCCAACTACAGTTACAAGGTAAGCGTAAAATATCCCTGGACATAAGTAGTCGCAGGGATATGTTTTTTTATTTAGTCTTCTTGCTATAGCACTCTTGTGGTAAGGTTGCCCAAGGTAAATAGTTCTTTAAAATATTAGGATCTTCTTT
>JAZKZQ010000227.1:0-2381 GCA_045612745.1 Cellulosilyticum sp.
AGTTGTTTAATCTCTTTATTACAGGAAGCATGAGAAGGCATAGAGCCATAAGCAGCTTTGTAAGGATCGTAAGAATCATCAAGACCTGCACTTTTTTTATAGGCTTTGAGTTGTTTAACCACCTTATTAGCGTATTTAGGATTATTTTCGGTTACAAAGGCTTCAATGCCGGAAGTATCAAAAATAGTCATAGAGGCTTTGTGAGCATCAATGCTTTGGCATATCGGTTCCGTAAGGTCTACAAGCTTATGGAACATAGATTGTAAGTCCGGTAAAAAGTCTTGCTTAAAACGCGTTAATTTAGAGGCATCAGGAACTTTAGTAAAACCACAGAAATCTCTTAGTTCCTTAGAATAGTTAAGGAAGATGATTAAAAGAGAATCTGTAGGAATAGAAAAAACACGTTGAAGGGTAAATGCCCAAAGCATTGCCTTTAATGGGTATTTACGTGGTCTACCAGTAGATGCATAAAAATGATTAATAAAAGAAGATGGAATAAGTTCATCAAGATTGATGGTAGTTTCTAATAAAGAAAGAAAATGAGGTTTATCATTTTCGAAATAAGATTTGCAATCGGAATAAATTTCTGCCAACGAAAGCTGTTTTTGTGGTATCATATAGATATAACTCCTTTCGGGTTTTGGTGGATTTGTTTCTTGACAATTCAAGTTTACCATAAATCTGAGAGGAGTTATTCTATTTTATACAAAAAAATATCCCGTATTTATACGGGTATAGGCGTTTCGCAAACGCCTAAGATTAGTATAAACAAGGAGGATGAGTTATATTGATAACGGAGATATTTGTGTAACTACACGTAGTATTTAACTGCTAAGAAAAAGTCACTCCCTCATAAATCTGAAGATTACTTGATATTATGGTTTAGCAAGCAAGAATAGGAATAGAGCAGGGGCAGTACATAGGGAATAAAAATTCAGTAGAATTTAAGGTGAAATCTATTTTTTTTATTATACTAGCATTTGAAGTAAAGAAAGTAACACAAGGACAGATTTGTAAATGGCTTAGCAAAGTTAATTTAGTATTTCAACTAAATAAAGTTAGTTGTTTAGAAAGGTGATAAAATGAAAAAATATAAGACAGTTGTATTTGCATTGGTGATTATTATTGGGATAATGTTTATATATTTTAATAGTGTTAGTACATTTCAAAAGGAATTGGGTTGCAAAGCCAGTGATATTAAAGAGATAAACGTTATGTATGATAACGATGTATATGAAACCAAAGATATGAATGCTATTTTAGAGGTTTATGACTATCTAAATCAGTTTAAATATAAATTTTTACCCGAAAATGGTTTTTCAGGTGAAAGTCTTGAGACACTATATATGGTAATTATAAAATCTTCTGGAAGGGAGTACCCCATATTAATAAGTGGCAATAATATTAGATTAGGAGTAATGCACTATTGTGTGGAAAATAGCTCAGTAGATATAGAAAAGATAATAAAAATAATGAATGATTAGTTTATTAAAAGTGGCATTCAGCTACAGTATAATGATTGGAAACGTATAGACTTAATAAAACAAATGTACCAGCCTTATTAGATAAATTAGGTGGACTTCAAAAGATAGAAAGTAGGCTAAGAGAACAGGGGATGGGATTAGACTTAGAGATATGGCAAGAAAAAAGATATACAGAGGATAATGTACGTAGTCTGATTATCAAGTATGCAACAGTATATAGTAATTAGAAATGTAAAAGGCAAGGGGTTATAACTAAGGTTTGAACTGACCCCAATAAGTTAGACCTAAAAATCTAACCTATTGGGGTCACATCAGTTATAGTTCCTTGCCTTTTTTGCATACTAGATTAATAGAATCAGATAAAAGAAAGTAGTATAAGGTAAATATGATAGGGTATTATTCTTATTAATTAATCATGTACCAATGATAAGTTGAGATTATCTGTGCCTTATTTTGCTAGTGCTTGTTTGAATAAAATAAGTCAGGCGACTTACATGTATGTAATAACTTGTGAGTTTTAATGATTGGTGTGTTGTTTAATATATATTTTACCAAATAAGTTGTAATGGACTAGCTGAGTAATTGTGTTACTGTTTGTTAAATAAGTAACATTATAAATGCAATCTCTACGACTAATAAGGTTGATTTCAATTACTTGAGCAGGAATACATCTGATATAGTTATTTATTTTTTGTTCTACATATATAGGTAAGAAAAAAAGTTCCCATACAAATAGAATGAGTAGAAGAATAAGAAGTATAACTTTAATAAAATCACTCCTAGTCTATACTAAAATTTTTATTAAAATCTATCAATTAAACAAACACTGTTTCCTGATCTACATCTATCGTTAACTGTTTCGACAATATAAGCATTATCAAAGTAATTTTCAGTATA
>JAZKZQ010000228.1:0-3647 GCA_045612745.1 Cellulosilyticum sp.
AACATGAACTTCATGTTACCTGTACCTGATGCTTCTTTACCAGCTGTAGAAATTTGTTTTGAAATTTCTGCTGCAGGGAAGAGTTTTTCACCATAAGAAACACGATAGTTTTCTACAAAGAGTACTTGAATCTTTTTACTAACTACATCATCATTTTCAATTAACTTTTTAATAGCACCAATGAATTTTACAATTGATTTTGCACGTCTATAACTTGGGAATGCTTTTGCACCAAAAATAAATGTTACTTTAGGCATATCCATATCTGGATTTTCTTTAATACGATAATATAAATCTAAAATATAGAAAGCATTTAAAAGTTGACGTTTATACTCATGAAGACGTTTGATTTGAATATCAAATAAAGAATTTGGATCAATTTCTGTGCCTTCTGTTTCTTTGATATATGCTGCAAGTTGTTCTTTCTTAGTATGTTTAATTTGAATTAAACGTTTTAGAACTTTTTCATCATTTACATAAGCTTCTAATTTCTTAAGTTCGCTTAATTGAGTTACCCAATTTTCACTACCTAAGAGCTCTGTAATAAGTGCAGATAATTCTCTATTACAAAGTCTAAGCCATCTTCTTGGTGTAATACCATTTGTTTTGTTTTGGAACTTTTCTGGATATAATTCATACCAATTATGTAATTCTGTATCTTTTAAAATATCTGTATGAAGTTGAGCTACACCGTTTACTGCATGGCCTACCTCAATTGCTAAATTTGCCATGCGTACTTGACCATTACCGATAATTGAAAACTCTTCAATCGCTTTTCTGCCATAGCCTTTAAGTACTAATTCTTTTACAAAATTGTTATTAATGATTTCGATAATGCTATAAATACGTGTTGAAATTTGTTTAACAAGTCTAATATCCCATTTTTCTAAAGCTTCAGCTAGGATTGTATGATTTGTATAAGCAAATGTTTCTTTTGCTATCTTAACAGCTGTTTTGAAACTTACATCCTCTTCATCTACAAGTAAACGAATAAGCTCTGGAATTGCTAAAACTGGATGTGTATCATTAAGCTGTACTGCATGGTATTTACCAAAGGCTGTAAAATCTGTATTACCTAATGCTTTATATGTTCTAATAATATCTTGAAGTGTAGCACTTACCATGAAATATTGTTGACGTAATCTTAAAATTTTACCAGCTTCTTTTGAATCACTTGGGTAAAGTACACGTGTAATATTTTCAGCTTCATTTTTCATATGTAATGCTTTTTCATAATTCTGTTCACAGAATTCATTAAAATCGAAAGGCACAAGACTTTCACATTGCCATAATCTTAATGTATTAATATTTTTTGAACCATAGCCAATAATAGGTACATCATAAGGTACTGCTTTTACACTATAATCTTCAAAAGTTACAGTAACAGCTTCACTCTCCTTACGAATGCTCCATGGATCACCATATTTAAGCCATGTATCTACTTCTTCAACTTGTTTACCGTCTACAATACATTGATTAAATAATCCATTTTGATAACGAAGGCCATAACCAATAAGTGGTAAATGCATAGCTGCTCCAGATTCCATAAAGCAAGCTGCAAGTCTACCAAGACCACCATTACCAAGTCCTGCATCTTCTTCTATTTCTTCTACTGCATTAAGTGAGATACCCATTTCACTTAAAACTTCTTTTACTTCTTCATATTGTTCCATACAAATAAGGTTATTTCCAAGTGCACGTCCCATTAAATATTCAGCTGAAATATAATAAGCACGTTTGCCTTTGTTATACGCATCTGTTGTATTTTGCCAATCTTCTACGATTTCTTCAAGAAGTGCAAGCGATACCGCATTAAAAATTTCATAATCTAAAGCATTCTCTAGCTTTTTACCATATTTCACCTTACAATATTTAGAGATATTTTGTTTAAATAATTCTTTATTCATTTTTTTTACTGCCCCTTTCTTCCATATAACTTTGTAATTTTTTTGAGTTTCATGCTCAATGCTTCACATATATCTTCTTTTTCCATACGCCAACGCCAGTTAATACCCCCAACCGTAGATGGTATATTCATACGTGCCGAATTATCAAGGCCCAGTATATCTTGCATTGGTACAATAGCTGTATTTGCTGGGCTAGCCCAAACACCACGGATAAATCCCCAATGATAGCTTTCTTTTTTTGTAAGACGTAAATAACGCTTTGCAAAATTTAATGCATCTTTATTTTCTTCTTTTTCCATCCATCCTACAATAGTCTCATTATCATGGGTTCCCGTATATACAACTGAATTATGTATTTGATTATGTGGTAAGTATTCAGAGTCTCCTTTTGGATCAAATGCAAATTGCAAGATATTCATTCCTGGATAACCTGTACCATCACGTAATGCAATAACTTCATCTGTCATAAATCCTAAATCTTCAGCTATGATATCAACTGCACCAAGCTTCTTTTGAATTGCATTAAAAAGTGCTATCCCTGGACCTTTTGTCCACTTACCATTTTTAGCTGTTTGTTCACCATAAGGTACTTCCCAGAAAGATTCAAACCCTCTAAAATGATCAATACGAATGACATCATATAATACAGCATTTTGCTCAATACGTTGAATCCACCAGTCATAACCTGTTTGAGCCAAGGTTTCCCAATCATATATAGGATTACCCCATAACTGACCATCTTCTGTAAATGCATCTGGTGGGCATCCTGCTACTGTAATAGGTGTCCCATCCTCACTTAATTTAAATAACTCCGGATGTGACCAAGTGTCACTACTGTCTCCAGCTACATAAATTGGAATATCTCCTATTATCTTAATCCCCTGTGCATTTGCATATTGTTTTAATGCTGTCCACTGTTTATAAAATATATATTGTAGAAATACCCAATAATTTATTTCATCTTCCAGTGTGTCTTTGTAGTTTTGAATAACACCTATTTCTCTTCTTTTTAGTGGTTCTTCCCATTCTTGCCAACTTGCTTCATTTTTACTGATTTTTATAGCCATAAATAAGCTATAGTCTTCTAACCAGCTTGCATTCTCTTTCTGAAACTCATCCATGGCTTTCATTACACTTTTACTTTGCTTTGCACTTTCATAAGCTTCCCTTAATGCTGCCATTTTTTTAGGTATAATCTTCTCAAAGTCAATACTTTTGGAATCTTTGCTACTATCACATATATCTGTATATGTCTTCTCTGATAATAACTTTTCATCTACTAAATTTCTTAAATCAATTAAATAAGGATTCCCTGCAAAAGCTGAAAAAGCTTGATAAGGTGAGTGACCATATCCAGTAGGCCCTATAGGAAGTATTTGCCAGTACTTTTGATCTGCTGCTTTTAAAAAATCAACGAATTCGTAAGCACTTTTTCCAAATGTTCCTATTCCTTCTGCTTCTGGTAATGATGTAATATGTATCAAAATCCCACTTGCTCGTTCCATGATGTCCCTCCTATTTTTATTTTATGCGTGTTACCATCTTTACTATTATTTCTTCTTCTCTTTTTCTCTTATGTCAAATAGAGCGACTAGTTCCACATTATCAATATCATATTGGTTTTGGTATCGTTTCCAAAAGCTATAAAAAATATTTAAATTAATTGTCTTTTATTTAATTGTCAATCAATTTAAATATATATTAAAATATATGTACAAAAAAGTCAATAAATTTTTTAAT
>JAZKZQ010000229.1:0-3601 GCA_045612745.1 Cellulosilyticum sp.
ATACACAGTGCCATTAATTACTTCAGTTTAGCAAATATCAATTAATGTTGAGGTAAGTAAAGAATTTTATATAAGAATGGGATCTACTTATAGATAAAAATATATAAGTAGGTCCCATTTTTATATTTGAATATCAACAGACATATCTAATACAGCCCAAAATATAAAGTTTATATTGACATGGATAATAAGTGGTGTTATAACTGTGTATATAAAATATATACAGTTATAACAGTTGGTTATATAACAGCTTAATAACTGAAAGCGACTATTAAGAGGAGAATTAAGATGGATATCATTATAGTTAATGATAGTGCAACCCCTTTATATGAACAGATGACCAGTCAGATAAAAGCACTGATTTTAAAGGGGGACTTAGAACAAGGTGCACTTTTGCCATCTATTCGTATGATGGCAAAGGAGCTTAAGGTAAGCATTATTACAGTCAAAAGAGCCTATGAGGAGTTAGAAAAGGAAGGCTTTGTCCAAACAACCCCTGGGAAAGGGACCTATGTTTCTTTAGCCAATAAAGAGCGTTTAAAAGAAATGCAGATGAGTCAAATTGAAGAGCAATTAGAAAAAGCTATTGTAGCAGCAAAAAGTATTGATATGAGTTTAGAAGAGATAAAAGAGCGTATTGAACTGATTTACGAGGAGGTTTAAAGGATGTTAGCAGTTAAGTTTAATAAGGTAAAAAAGTGTTTAGGAGACTTTGAATTAGATATTCCTATACTTGAAATTAAAAAAGGATATATTACAGGTTTTATTGGACAAAATGGTGCTGGTAAAACAACTACTATAAAGTTAATTTTAGATATGCTGCGTTTAGATGAAGGTGAGATTGAGGTAGAGGGCTTAAATACAAAGGTAGCTTCTGCGCAGATTAAAGAAAAGATTGGTTATGTAGGAGAACCTACAGGTTATCCTGAGGAAAGTAAGTTAAAGCATATTAAAAAGATGATTGCACCTTTTTATAAAACATGGGATGAAAAATTATTTGAAAAATATACAAAGCGTTTTGGCATGCATTTAGATAAAAAATATGGTGAGCTTTCTACAGGACAAAGAAAGCAATTTGATTTAGTTATGGCACTGAGTCATAGACCAGAACTTATTTTATTAGATGAGCCTACAGCTGGGCTTGATCCTGTAGTGAGAAATGAGATTTTAGAAGTATTAATGCAGCATATGCAAGATGAAAAGGTAACTATTTTTTATTCTACACATATTACTTCAGATTTAGAAAAGGCTTGTGATTATTTGATATATATTCAAAATGGTAAAGTAAAAATGAATGTGGAGAAAGATGAATTATTAAATCAGTATTGTGTAGTAAGAGGGCCTAAAAATCTTTTTAATGATGAGGAGATAAAAAAAGAAATTTTGGGGTTAAGACAAACAAGCTTAGGTGGTGAAGCACTTGTTAGTAGTCGCGAATTAGCGATATCACTATTTGGAGAAGAAGCACAGTATAGTAAGCCTAGTATCGAGGATATTATGCTATTTTTGGCTGAGGAAGGAAGGGTTTAAGTATGGAAATGACAATGAAATTAGTAAAAAAGGATATTTTACATTTAGGTTATTCTTTAAAAAGTATATGGATGATGTGGGTGACATTATGTACTTGCCTACCCCTTGCAAATTTCGGTTTCGCTGTAGTAATGCCTGCACTTGGGGCTTATATCACTTTTAATAGTATGAGGGCCTATGAAGAAAGAAATAAAGGCGATTTATTAACAGGGGCATTACCTGTGACAAGAGTGGCTATATGCAGTGCATATTATATAGAAGTATTACTTTATATTATAGGTGGAAGTATTCTTTCAGCTATTAGTTTAGGGCTAAGAATATTAATGAATGATATGCAAATGGCAATAGCACCATTTATAGGGATTATGATTATAGTAGGACTAGTGTATACCAGTGTGATTGTTCCTGTGTTATTTTATTTTGGTACTGCTAAAGCAAGATATGTGTTGCTATTGACTTATATAATCGTATTTATGGGAGCATCTAATGCGGCTAAGATGGATACGCATTATGTAAGTAGTATAATTGAAAAGCTCAATAGTGGTATAGGGGGTATATTGATTTTTCTTATAGCCATTGTCATGTGGATCATTTCTTATTTTATAAGTTTAAATATTTTCAAAAACAAAGATTATAAATAATGGAAACATAAGCAGTTTTTATCATATATTGTAATAGAGGCATTAATGGAGATTCCTAGGATGAGTGAAATAAATCGCATGGTTGTACGTTCCAATAACACGATACGTAGTGAAAATATAGAAACAACCCTAAGTAATGATGATGGTTTTTTACGTGTAAAAGTTACAATTCGAGGAGTAGAGCCTAATCGTACGATTGCCATAGGTGTAGCACTTTTGCAAAATGGAAGAACTTATGCCACAAGTTCTCAGTCTGTAACCTCTGGAAGAGGCTGTAATGGTGGACTAACTAATGTGAGTCGTGAGTTTGAATTTGTTATTATTGGAAGTGAAGGCGATTCCTATGAAACACGTGTAGTTGCTCATTACATTTCTGGTTGATGCATATGAGAATAATATATTATAAAACATAAAAAAGTCTAGGTAGCAAGTAACCTAGACTTTTAATTTATTTTAATAAGAAATAATTAAGCCACCACGTTCTGCGTAGTAAGACGTAAGACCTCTAGTTGGTAAAATATGAATTTCACAAGTTGCACAAATTTCTAGTAAAAGTTCTTTGATTTTATTTGCTCCCTCTAAGTTGTTACAGTGGTGAATATAAACACGGCGTTCTGCGATATTTACTTTCTCAAGCATTTTTTCTACGATAGCCTTATAAATTTTTTTCTCACCACGGATTTTTTGTAAAATTTCAATGGTTCCTTCTGGACTAGCACATGCAAGGGTACGAATACCTAAGTGTGTAGCAAGGTAACCAGAGAATTTAGACACACGACCTGCTTTAACCAGGTTTTCGTATGAACTTAAAGTAAAGAGTAAGTGAATATTTTTCACATAAGCATCCATTTCTTGTGTAACTTCTTCAAAACTTTTGCCTGCTTCAATAAGTTCATTTGCTTTTTCAATACATAGTACCATAGAACCTGCCGTAGCCAATGTATCTACAATATGGATTTTTTTATCTGGGTACTGTTCAAGTACCATGTTTTTAGCAAGAGTCGCACTATTATAACAACCACTTAAGTTGTGTGAGATTGTAAAAACAATAACCTGCTCAGCTTTTTTATAAGCTTCGGCAAATGCTTCAGGTGAAGGGCAAGCGCTAGATGAGGATTCTTTACAGCTACTCATAGCATCTAACATTTCATCTATATTTAGAGTTTGATTATCAATATATTCCTTACCACCAATCATAAAGCTTAGAGGAATATTTGAAAACTCAGCGACTTTTGATTTAAAAAGTGATTCTGGTAAATCACATGAACTATCTGCAACGATTCTCCAATTCATAAGAACCTCCATTATGTTTAATCATATATGATGATAAATATAGATTTCACATTTATAAATTTTAGTTATTCATAGTTTTTAGTAATGTGAAATCATTGGGAGAAACCACTTTATGTTTATGAATAAATCTAGTTTAT
>JAZKZQ010000230.1:0-7802 GCA_045612745.1 Cellulosilyticum sp.
TATATACAAAGAGGTGTTACAAAACTAGTATACTAGTTTTGTAACACCTCTTTGTATATAAAAATATTTTATAAAAGAAAATTTAATTATAAACCGTGGTATAATAAACTATATGTTAATGAATGAGGTGAACAAATATGAAAGCAGAAATTATTGCAGTAGGTAATGAGGTTGTAACAGGTCATACCATCAATACAAATGCGGCATACATTGCAAGAGAGCTTCAAACAATTGGTATTATGACCAAATATCATACAGCTGTATGGGATGATATAGTAGAGTTAAAAGAAGTAATGAATATTGCTTTAAAAAGAGCGGAAGTAATTATCTTAACAGGTGGCCTTGGTCCAACTAAAGACGATTTAACAAAAGAAACTATTTGCGAATTCTTGGGGAAGCATTTAGAGATGCAGCAAGAGGCCTTAGGTTCTATTCAGGAATATTTTGAAAGTATGAACTGTATAATGCCTAAAAATAATAAAAAGCAAGCCTTATTTCCAAAAGATGCTTATATACTTGCCAATCATCATGGCACAGCACCAGGGTGTATATTGCAACATGAAAAGTGCTATATCGTACTTTTACCAGGGCCTCCAAAAGAAATGCAACCAATGTTTAAGAATTATGTAATGCCTTATTTTAAGCAAATGATGACAACTTATTATGAAACAGTAGATGTGAGACTCTTTGGCATTGGAGAAAGTGCTATGGCAGAAAAAATAGCCGATTTGCTAGGAGAGTTTGAGTGGGGCACAGTTGCACCCTATATTAGTGGTTATGAAGTTGTAGTACGTATTGTGGCTAAAGGAAAAACGAAAGAAGAAGCAAGACTATTGGCAGAAAAATGTAAGAATCAGCTCGTCATGCGTTTAAGTGAATATGTTATCGGTTATAATGAAGATAGGCTAGAGGATAAAATATTAAAATGTTTAGAGCAGCGCAATTACACAATAGCAACAGTAGAATCATGTACAGGTGGACTTTTAGCTGGGACTTTAGTAAATTGTAGTGGTATTTCAGCTTATTTTCAGGAAGGAATGATAACTTATAGTAATGAAGCAAAAAGTAGGCTAGTAGGTGTAAAAGAGCAAACACTAAATAGTGTGGGAGCAGTAAGTGAAGAGACAGCTAGAGAAATGGCTGAAGGTGTAAGAAAAGTAGCAGGTAGTACAATAGGAATTTCTACAACAGGTATTGCAGGACCTACAGGTGGCACAGATAAAAAGCCAGTAGGACTTGTATATATAGGGATAGCTTTTCCAGATAAAACCTATGTTTATGAATTACATTTAAAGGGCACAAGACAACAGGTAAGAGAGAAGACAGTGCAAAATGTATTATATAGACTCTATAAAATTTTAGAATAAAATATACTTGATATTATATAAAAAGTTCGATATAATAATTTTAGAACAAATGTTCGATATTAAATATTTGATAACAAGTGTTTGATAAGATTGAGTTTGGATGAGTAAAGTAGAATACAATAGTAAATAATAATTAGTTAGACGTTTTGAAAGAATATTTTATATAAATATATGATAAGGAGAGATAAACAAATGAATGAAGAATCAAAAAAGGCACTAGATGCGGCTATTTCACAGATACAGAAACAGTTTGGTAAGGGATCTATTATGAAGCTTGGGGAAGCCACAGATACTAATGTACAAACATTCCCAACAGGTTCATTAAGTTTAGATATTGCACTTGGTGTTGGTGGTCTTCCTAGAGGAAGAGTAATAGAAATTTATGGACCAGAATCTTCAGGTAAGACAACAGTTACATTGCATATGATTGCAGAAGTACAAAAGCAAGGTGGAATAGCAGCCTTTATTGATGCAGAACATGCTTTAGATCCATCTTATGCACAAAAATTAGGCGTAAATATTGACGAACTATATATCTCTCAACCAGATAATGGGGAACAGGCTTTAGAAATTGCAGAAACTATGGCACGCTCAGGTGCAATTGATCTTATTATTATTGACTCTGTAGCTGCCCTTGTACCACGTGCAGAAATTGAAGGGGACATGGGAGACTCACATATGGGACTTCAGGCAAGGCTCATGTCTCAAGCACTTAGAAAATTAACAGGTGTTATTAATAAATCTAAATGTACAATTGTATTTATTAATCAGCTTCGTGAAAAAGTAGGTATTATGTTTGGAAGTAATGAAACAACAACAGGAGGACGTGCACTTAAATTTTATGCTTCTGTTCGTATGGATGTACGTAAAATCGAAACACTTAAGCAAAGTAATGAATTTATTGGAAGTCGTACACGTGTAAAAGTTGTTAAAAATAAAGTTGCACCACCATTTAAACAAGCAGAGTTTGATATTATGTATGGTGAAGGTATTTCTAAAGAAGGAGATGTACTTGATTTAGCTGCTGAGATTGATGTTGTTAATAAAAGTGGTGCATGGTATTCATATGGTGACCTTCGTTTAGGGCAAGGACGTGAGAATGCTAAGATTTATATCAAAGAGCATCCAGAATTGTTAGCAGAAATTGAAAAGAAAGTACGTGAGCATTATGGCGTAACTGAGATGAGTGCAAATGAGCATCATCATATAGATGAAGAAGAATATAATGAGCATGATGATATCGAAGAGTAAAAGAAAAAGATAGGAATTTCCTATCTTTTTCTTTTATGTAACAAATAATACATAAGCAAAAAGAAGATTATAAAGTATATATGGCACAATGCTTGACAGCATTTTTAAAAAGTTATACAATTATGTTGTAATTTGCACATTGATAATTAATGGGAGGTGGTAAAAATAGAAATTTTAATCGACATTGTAATTGTAGTAGTAGTAGCAATAATAGCCTTTTTAGGTGGCATTTTTTATAGAAAACGTATAGCGGAGGCACAGATTGGGAGTGCGGAAGAAAGGTCACGTAAAATTATTGAGGACGCTATAAAAAATGGGGAAACAAAAAAGAGAGAATTGCTTTTAGAAGCAAAAGAAGAAGAAATCCGTGTAAAAAGTGATTTAGATCAAGAAGTTAAGGAAAGAAGAAGTGAACTTCAACTCTCTGAAAGACGACTTTTACACAAAGAAGAAACATTAGACAAAAAAGCAGTTGCTTTAGAACAAAAAGAAGAGCAAATGCAAAGAAAACTGGATAAGATTGATAAAACAAAAGATGAAATCGAGGCGCTTGAACGTAGGCAAATCGAAGAACTTGAAAGGATAGCAGAACTTACTTTAACAGAAGCTAAACAATATTTACTTCAAAAGGTTGAGGAAGAAGTTAAACATGACTC
Source organism: Cellulosilyticum sp. (assembly GCA_045612745.1). Taxonomy (GTDB): domain Bacteria; phylum Bacillota; class Clostridia; order Lachnospirales; family Cellulosilyticaceae; genus Cellulosilyticum. The sequence goes on from JAZKZQ010000230.1 coordinate 3,275, forward strand.
AGCAGTTCTAATAAAAGATATTGAAGCAAAAACAAAATTAGAAGCAGATAAAAAAGCAAGAGAAATTTTAACAAATGCTATTCAAAAATGTGCTGTAGATCATGTGGTAGATACAACAGTATCGGTGGTACCATTACCTAATGATGAGATGAAAGGCCGTATTATTGGTCGTGAGGGTAGAAATATTCGTACATTAGAAACGCTTACAGGTATCGATCTTATTATTGATGATACACCTGAAGCTGTTATCTTATCAGGTTTTGATCCAATCCGTCGTGAGATTGCACGTGTGGCATTAGAAAAACTTATTGTTGATGGTCGTATCCATCCAGCTCGTATAGAGGAAATGGTGGAAAAAGCTAAAAAAGAAGTTGAGATTCTTATTCGTGAAGAAGGGGAATCAGCAACATTTGAAACAGGTGTACATGGACTTCATCCAGAGCTTATTCGTTTACTTGGTAAGATGAGATTTAGAACAAGTTATGGGCAAAATGTTTTAAGACATTCTATAGAAGTATCTAATTTAGCAGGACTTATTGCAGGAGAGTTAGGCCTTGATATACGTCTTGCAAAGCGTGCAGGGTTACTTCATGATATTGGTAAAGCAGTTGATTATGAAGTAGAAGGTTCACATGTAAGTATTGGGGTGAATTTATGTCGCAAATATGGTGAAAATCCAATTGTTATTAATGCAGTTGAGGCGCATCATGGTGATGTAGACCCTGAGACAGCTATTGCAGTTATTGTACAGGCAGCAGATACTATCTCAGCTGCTAGACCAGGTGCTCGTCGTGAAACTTTAGAAACTTATATTAAACGCTTACAGAAGCTTGAAGAAATTGCAACATCATTTAAAGGTGTAGATAAGTCCTATGCCATTCAAGCGGGAAGAGAAGTAAGAATAATGGTTGTTCCAGAAGAAGTAGATGATAATGCTTTAATACTTCTTGCAAGAGATGTAACAAAGCAAATTGAAAATGAAATGGAATATCCAGGACAAATTAAAGTAAGTATCATTAGAGAAACAAGAGCAACTGAATATGCTAAATAAAAAGAGGTGCATTTGTACCTCTTTTTATGATACAAAATTATTATTAGTTAATTTGTTTTATAAAACCTCATATTTCGAACGAAAATTGGTATAAATATAAATATGTTCGAAAATGCATTGTCAGTATTCGATTTTTTTCGTATAATATAGTTATTATTATCATATATGAAAGGGAAATAAACATGAGAGATGCTTATAAAAGTCCGTTACAAGGAAGATACGCAAGTAAAGAAATGCTTTATTTATTTTCAGAAGAAAAGAAGTTTAAAACTTGGAGAAAACTATGGGTTACTTTAGCTGAAACTGAAATGGAATTAGGTTTAAATATTACACCTGAGCAAGTTGAAGAACTTAAGCAATATAGTGAAGATATTAATTATGAAGTAGCAGAGGCTTGGGAAAATAAAGTACGTCATGATGTTATGGCACATGTACATGCTTATGGGGAACAAGCAACAAAGGCTATGCCTATTATTCATTTAGGTGCAACAAGTTGTTATGTAGGTGATAATACAGATCTGATTATTATGTATGAAGCTTTAGAGCTTATTCGTAAGAAACTGATTAATGTTATGGATAAGTTAGCAAAGTTTGCAGATGAATATAAAAGTTTACCTACTTTAGGCTTTACACATTTCCAAGCAGCACAACTTACAACAGTAGGGAAACGTGCAACATTATGGTTACAAGATTTATGGCTTGATTTAATGGAAGTAGAGAAAATATTAGAGCATAAGCGTTTAAGAGGTGCAAAAGGGACAACTGGTACACAGGCTACGTTCTTAACACTTTTTGAAGGGGATTATGAAAAAGTTAAAAAATTAGATCAAACAATTGCTAAAAAGTTAGGTTATGATGAGGTTTATCCTGTAACAGGACAGACATATACAAGAAAATTTGATTCATTAGCCCTGAATGTACTTAGTCAAATAGCTCAATCAGCATATAAGTTTAGTAATGATATCCGATTATTACAACATTTAAAAGAAATTGAAGAGCCATTTGAAAAGAATCAAATTGGTTCTTCAGCAATGGCATATAAGCGTAATCCAATGCGTACAGAACGTATTTCATCCCTTGCAAGATATGTAATTTGTGATACACTTAATCCAGCTATTACAGCATCTACGCAATGGTTTGAAAGAACACTAGATGACAGTGCGAATAAACGTATTGCTGTTTCAGAAGCATTTTTAGCAGTAGATGCTATTCTAGAAATTTATTTAAATGTAGTATCAGGGCTTGTAGTTTATCCAAAAGTAATTCATTCACGTATTATGTCAGAACTTCCATTTATGGCAACAGAAGTTATTTTGATGGAAGGTGTAAAACGTGGTGGAGACCGTCAAGCATTACATGAACGTGTTAGAGTACTTTCTATGGAGGCGGGTGCACAAGTTAAAGAGCATGGTAAAGCAAATGATCTTATTGAACGTATTTTGAACGATGAGGCATTTAAAATGACAGAAGAAGAATTGCATGATATTTTAAAACCAGAGAATTTTATTGGTTGTGCTCCGATGCAAGTAACAGACTTTTTAAATGAAGTAATAAATCCAATTTTAGAAGCTAATAAAGAGTTATTAGGATTAGATGGTAATGTAAGAGTATAAAATGAGATTAAGAAGATAAAATATAATAAAAAGGATTGATATACAACTGTATATCAATCCTTTTTATTATATTTTACGCTAGTTATCTATAGTGTTTGCAGTGGGAACCTTATCAGATGATAGGACTTCTTTGATGCCTTTGAAAGTACCTAAAAAGTTAATAGCATCTGATGGAAGGACAAGTTTGCTAGAATCACTTTCAGCAATTTTTTCAAGGGCTTCCATTGACCTAATGGCTAAGACATTATCATCTACACCAGAATCTTTAATGGCAGCAAATACAGCACGAAGGCCATCGGCTTTAGCTTGTTGAAGTTTTAAAATAGCAGCAGCTTCACCTTCAGCTTGTAATATTTCCGCCTGTTTTTGTCCCTCGGCATTACGAATCATAGATTCTTTTTGAGCTTCTGCATTAAGGATTGTGGCTTGTTTTTCACCTTCAGCCATTAAAATAGCAGCTTTTTTCTGGCCTTCAGCAGTAAGAACAGATTCGCGTCTTTGACGCTCAGCACGCATCTGTTTTTCCATAGCTTCCTGGATATCTTTAGGGGGTAGAATGTTTTTTAGCTCTACACGATTAACTTTAATACCCCATTTATCAGTAGCTTCATCTAAAATAATGCGAAGTTTAGAGTTGATAAGATCTCTAGAAGTAAGCGTCTCATCTAAATCTAATTCTCCAATGATATTACGAAGTGTGGTAGCCGTGAGGTTCTCAATAGCACTAATTGGGTTTGCAATTTCAAAGGTATAGTATACTGGGTCTGTAATCTTATAATATACAACCGTATCAATTTGCATTGTAACGTTATCTTTTGTAATAACAGGTTGAGGTGGAAAGTCAATAACAACCTCCCGTAAGTCTACTGTTTTATAAATTGTTTCTATGAAAGGAATAATAAAGTTGACACCTGTTTCAGCGCGGCGGCTAAATTTTCCAAGACGCATAACAATTCCTACAGTAGATTGCTTGATGATACGAATAGAACTAAAGGCAACAATAAGTATTAATACTAAAATAAGTATTAAAAATGGCATGATTTGATCCTCCTTGAATTTAAGCAGTTATAACAATTAAACGTACACCTACTATATTGGTAACTTCGACGAGTGTACCTTTTTCAATAGTTTCCTCATTAAGTGAGGTTGCACTCCAGGTTTCACCATCTAGTTTAACAAGACCTGGTTCTAAAGTATTGTTTTTTATTGCTTCAATAACAATACCTTTTTTACCTATTAGACTATTAATATTAGTTTGTACTATATCGTTTTTAGAGAGTTTTTTTGTAATACGTTTAGTTAATGTAATGAGTAAAATCAAGGAAATAAGTAGGAATATAAGTGTCTGAATAACTAGGTTAGATGTGAAAAATGAAGTAATTAATGCTACTATACTACCGATGGCAAACCAAATAATAAAAAAACCATTATAAAATATTTCAGCTACACAAAAAATGATAGCAGCAATAAGCCATATGTACCACATAAGTAAGAAAACCTCCTTTCTAAAAAATTATATTAAAGATAAGTTGTATAAATGATTATAGCATGATTAGTATATATTTAAAAGCTGGTAAGTATGTCTAAAATTTATAAGACAAGCATATCTTGTAAAGATAAAATAAGGGGGAGATAAAGTATGAAAAAAATGTGGATAAGTTATATGGTATTTTTGGGGGCTATTATAAGTGGTGCATTTTATTGTTTATATTTACAAGAGAATAACGTAAACTTTTTTAAAGAAATTTATAATGGGTTATTAAGTAATTATGAGCAAAAAATTAGTGGGGGAATTATTTTAAAATTATTTTGGGGTTATATTAAAAAAATATTCATCATATTTATCTTGGGAAGTTTTAGTATA
>JAZKZQ010000231.1:0-12742 GCA_045612745.1 Cellulosilyticum sp.
ATTTCTATGACGGTGCCTTGTTAATTACTATTTCTAGTAATTCAAGAATATTTATATCGGTTAAATTGTAGATTTTACACCCTGACAAATTGTATTTATAGTGCGTTTACGTGAACACACTGTACACTTTATCGTTAGGCGTAAATCATGTAAACATGATTTACTAAAATCTATCATTTGTAGTATTTGTTTTTCAAAGTACAATGTATTAGATTACTTAAAGTAATCTTTTGTTTGTCGCTTGTGTTCCCTGCGACCTGTATAATAATACACTACTGCATTACATAAGTCAACACCTATTTAAAACTTTTTTCTACTTTAACATTCAAAATCCAGCAATTGCTTTATAGTTTCTTAGCAATCACTGGATTTTATTATCTTTTATTGAAATCTATTTTTTAATTCCTCATATTTATCTTGTGTAATAAGCGCGGTCTCTTTTATTCCTTTAAACTTAATAATATAAGTCCATCTACCATAAGGTATAATTTTTGTTATCTGAGAAATATTTATGATATAGGACTTATGACTTCTCATAAAGCATTCTGGATCTAGCTTGTCTTCTACATCTCCAAGACTAGCTGAGGTGGTAAATGTATCGTATGTAGTATAGATTACAGTACTACTATTTTCTCTTTGTACTAAAATAATATCTTGAATGTCTACTAAACTCATACTTTCCTTACCTTTAACAAAAATTTTTTCCAAGCCCTTTTCATATTTTATGATTTTGTCCATACCTTCTATTTTATTGGGTATACTTAGTGCTCTAATACGTTCTAGGGTATGACTTACACGTTCCACATTAAATGGTTTTACTAAATAGTCAAAAGCATATACTTCGAAAGCATTGGACATATATTCAGCATGAGCTGTAGCAAATATAACTTTTGTTTTCGGTTCTAAGTCTGCAATAATTTTTGCACAATCTATGCCACTGCTTCCTCTTATTTCTATGTCTAGAAATACAACTTCTGGTTTTAATTTGGTAAAGAGTGTGATTGCATCAGTAATGCAATCACACTCTCCTACTACTTTGAAATCATTATTCTTTTCAATAATCTTGGTAAGAAGCAATCTTATACCTGGCTCATCTTCAACTAATAATACCTTAATCCCCATTATTTCCTTTCCTGCCTTCTCCTACCTCTTGTTTTACATACTGGCTTACCTATAATTTCTGACCATACGATAGCCCCTCTAAGTTCATCGCATGTTATTTTTTCTTCTCCAATTATATGACCTATTTGATTCACTAATTGCTTCCCCTTGTCTTTTTTAGCCTTATTTTGTTTATAAAATTGCTTTTCCATTTGCTCTTCTAGTAACTCATCTTCAAAATCTTCCTCAAAATCATCTTTCAAATCAGGTTGTATTAAGACATCTCCCTTTCCTAACTTGTTACTCATCACCATTGCCCCCTAAAGGTTTCATCTCCCTTTGAGGAGTAGAGATTGCTTTTCTCATTTCTGTATCTGCTCTGATATTTTGCATATCATAGTAATCTAATACCCCTAATTTGCCTTCTCTTAATGCATATGCCATAGCTTTTGGTACTTCTGCCTCTGCTTCTACTACAGAAGCTCGCATTTCTTGTTCTTTCGCTACGGCCATAGCACGTCTTTCTTCAGCTTTAGCTTGTGCAATATTTTTATCTGCTTCTGCCTGAAGCATTTGAAGATGTGCACCTATATTTCTACCCACATCAATATCAGCTATATCAATGGATAAGATTTCAAAAGCTGTTCCTGCATCAAGTCCCTTTGAAAGTACCATTTTTGAAATATTATCTGGATTTTCAAGTACTTCTTTATGAGAAATTGCAGAACCTACTGTTGTAACAATACCTTCCCCAATTCTAGCAAGTACTGTAGCTTCACCCGCACCACCTACTAAACGCTCAAGGTCTGTTCTTACTGTCACTCTTGCTTTAACTAATAATTCGATACCATCCTTTGCTACTGCTGATACATTACTTGTTTCAATGACTTTAGGGTTAACACTCATTTTGACAGCTTCTAAAACATCACGGCCTGCAAGATCTATAGCTGCTGCTTTTGTAAAAGGTAATTCAATCCCAGCTCTTTCAGCTGCAATTAATGCATCTACTACTTTATTAACATTTCCACCTGCTAAATAATGTGCTTCTAGGCTATTAACTTGTAAGTCTATCCCTGCTTTAGTTGCCTTGATAAGCGGCATAACTATTCTCCTCGGAATAACACGTCTTAAACGCATACCTATTAAGTTAAAAATGCTTACATGTACATTAGCTGCTAAGGATGAAATCCATAGTCCTACTGGTACAAATATAAAGAATAAAAGAACTACTAATGCCATCAAACCAATTAATACTATTGCTCCTATTGAAACTTCCATTTATTTTCCTCTTCTCTTATTTAACTAATTAATTTATAGACCTATATATACATCTTTTATATCTTATATTTCTTTTACAATAAGTTTAGACCCCTGTACCTCACTTATAATGATTTTAGATGCTGCTTCAATATAGATGCCTTTCGTAATTACATCAAAGTCTACACCATTAAATGAACCTCTACCTGATGGTCTTAGGTCAGTTAGTGCAACACCTTCTTTACCTAATAAATAATTTAAATCACTAGAACTAATGTAACCTTTTTCGGTATCTAATTGTTCTTTTAAAATCATAGGTCCCTGAATTTTCTTCTTTGCAAAAAGCCATAATACAACTGCAAGCATAACCCCTAATATCAATAAAATAATTAAAGTGATAATAGCACCTTGTAAAATATTATCTGCTGTAAGACATACTGCTACTACCAAACAAATACTTCCTATAATTCCCGGAAAAGAAAAACCTGGTAACACCATTTCAACACCTACACAAATAAATCCTAAAATAAACAATATCATTGCAAAAACCGAAAGATTACTTGTAACCTCTACTAGCATTTCTCCTCTCCCCCTTTCTTAGCAGCTTTGATAATGCTATCTTACGCCTCCCCCCTGATTATTACTATATATTCCCTATAAGTTATACATTTAAACTTCTATACTGTCATTTTTTCTTACTTAAATTACATCTATAAATTTGAAATAAATTGCAGCTTTACGGCATCTTAGGAATACTTACTTCAAAAGTTGTTTGATGAGCCTTAGAGTGAACTTGTATACTTCCTCCAACAGTTTGAATAATATTCGCCACAATATAAAGCCCTATACCATGCCCTTCTTCTTTTTTTGTGGTAAATCCCTCTTTAAAAATAGTGCTTATTTGTTCCTTAGGAATTTGAGGGCCATTATTATAAATACTAAAAAGGTATTGATGACTATCCTCATCTATTTCAATATGTAAATTACGATTTTCTTCTTTCTTCTGTAAGGCTGTAATGCCATTGTCGATAATATTACCTAATACCTTACAAAGCTCCCAAGGTTCTATAGGTATTTGTTTCAAATCTGATTTAACCTCTATATATAAATCTACATTCCGCTGTTCAGCCATTTCAATTTTTGCCTGCAATAAAGCATTAACTGCTGGCTGAGCTGTTTTTAAAGCTTTACTTACCTTCATGATATCTTTGCAAAAAGGTTCTAAATACTTTTTTGCTTCTTCATATTCTTCTAACTCCATTAATCCATAGACTACCTGTAATTGATTTAAGTACTCATGTCTTTGACTTCTTAACTTAGTGTTTAGCGCACCTAAATTACTAATGCTCTCTATAAGCGAACTACTTTTTAAAGTGTTAATAAAATAAAAGCTGCATAATGTAGTCATACTGTTAACAACAGCAAGCCCCAGGCATAAATAATGTAACATAGTACTTAATCCTATTTCATTACCTAAGTCTTTAAAAAAGCATATGGATATGACTAGAAAAATTTGTAGTACATTTATAACTACAAGCATTCTTATAATCTTCTTAAGTTCCAACGAGTCACCTCATCTATTGCTTTCCTTTTTTCTGTTCCTGTACAAAATACTCTAGACTCTGTCCCTGTAATGCTTTTTCTAAAAGCTGCGGTAATAATTCAGGGCTACACGCAAAACAAGGTATGCCAAATGATGCAAACTTACTTGCTAAATCCTTATTATAGTAAGGTTCCCCACTATCACTAATTGCCAAGAGACAAACGACTATGACACCACTTTCTTTAAGGAACTTCATCTTATTAATCAGCGCACCGTGATTGCCAAATTCCTCTAGGTCTGATATAAGGAAAAATAATGTCTTACTAGGATTTTCTACGAACTGCTCACAATAACAAACCGACTTATAGATATCTGTCCCCCCACCTAACTGTATACCAAATAACATATCTACTGGGTCATCATAGCGTTCTGTAAGGTCTACTATATTGGTATCAAAGGCTACTACCCTTGTAGATAAGGAAGACATCTTAGCTAAAATGCATCCCATTACAGAAGAATACAAAATAGATTCACCCATAGAACCACTCTGGTCAATATCTAATATAATATTCCACTTATTTGCTTTTGATTGATGGTCATAAAAATAGATTTTTTCAGGAATCAATGTTCCTAACTGGGTATTAAAATTTTTTAAATTACGTCTGATAGTATAGTTGAAATCTATGCTACTTGCTGTGCCTCTTGATGTATGATTTTTCTTATTGATTGCTGCGGTGACAGCCTTTTGTACTTCATTATTGAGCCTTCCGTTAATATCTTCAACAATCTTTTCAATATATGCACGTACTGCATTTTTAGACCTTTCTGGCACTTGATTTTTTAGTGTTAAAAGGGTACATGCTAAATGAATATCTGGTGCCATATTTTCAATAACTTCTGGCTCAAACAAAAGTTCTTTCATGCCCTTTCTTTCAATGGCATCACTCTGGATAATCTGCACGATATCTTGATTAAAAATCTTTTTAATATCCCCTAACCACTTGGATATTTTAGGCGCTGAGTACCCTCTACCAGCCGTTCCACTTCCAGCCTCTAAGCTATGATTACTTTTATCATAAATAGCCTCTAAGGCTTCTGCCATAATCCGCTCTTCCTCACTCAGTGTTACACTTATCCCTGTAGTATCTTGAAAACTTTTTTCGCTTTCCTTTCCTAATATTAAGCGCCATCTATTGATATGCTCTATTTTTTCCATAAGTCACCTCCTTCCTAAAAATCAAAGTCAAAGTCTTCTAGACTCTCTATCATCTTCTCTTCTTCCTCAGATAAATCCTGATTCAGATATTCACTAACATCATCCTGGTCTAGCCCCCATAGATTTGCTAAGTTCTCAGCAATCATATGTTTTTCATTAGGTGCAAAACTACTAAATGTCCTATGTAAAAAAACAATTGCGGATTTAAGTTCTTCTACTGTCAGTGCTGTAATATATTCATCAAGCTTTTCCCATATAGTAAGATTAGATAAAATAATATATCTGTTGCGGCTTGCAAGTCCTTCAAACCACCCTGCACCAATATCTGCTGGTATACCTGGTAAAAGCCTCCTGCTCATTTCTAACATTAACATTTCTTTAGTCATTAAACTTCTTTCTAACAAAATAGAACATGCCATTCCAGAAAGTTTTGCATTCCGATCATCCCGATTAGAAAGTATGGTTAATTCATTAATATATGTGTCTACATCTACTATTTCAGCATGAAAGCTTGCTATTTTATCAAGGTTTTCTATAGCTTCACCTATCACCTTAGCCGCCTCATAATCACAGGTAGCTGTATCCACCATTAATAAACTGGCCCTTAAGAAAAGTTTTGTAAGCATAGGTTCTATATTTGTCATATCAATACGCCTTATACTCCCAAAACGTACGATGCCAGAGAGCGCCAGTGCTGCATCTGTAATTTCATCAAAAGCCTCTGTTTCTACACTTAAAGACTCTAATATACCTACAGCATAAGTTATCATTTCTGGCATGCCACAAGCATAACAAGTTGCTACAATATGTGCTGCCTCTTTTACCTTAGTACAGTTATCTAAACGTTCTTTTAACTTATATGCCGCCGTCATCTGAACGGTATCGCCATATAATGATGCTTCTACTAACTCAATTTCTGTTTCTGGGCTCCAACTTAAGGTCCATTCTTCTTTCCAATTGGCGCCTTCTTGATACGATGGTCTAATACGCCCAAAAGATACCCCCAACACACTTAACTGATGTAAAAAATAAGAACGATGTAAATCCAAAAATGCTGCTTTTTCGCTTTTTACTTGTCTATTTTCTCTAAGATCTAATGTTAAATCTTCTGCTACAACACTTTTATACTTTTCTAGTTTCAAGTCTTTAAGCATATAATTAAAATTATTTTGTAAGGCAGTTTTGCTCATACCCTCTGGCAATTCCCCTATCTTGGTACCCACCTCAACCTTTGCAATAGCACCTGCTACCTTACTTAGTGAGCCTTCTCCAAGACAAGTTTTTGCACCATCTCTTAAATCTCCAATGGTTGGTAATGTTCCACCATGCATCTTTGCTAAACCTAGAGCAAGTCGCACACCCTCAATTACCTCTGCTGAAGATTTAATATGCCCCTCTTCTCTTAAAGCATTTACAATAAAGGTCATATAATACTGTGGTAACTCTTCTAATCTGCCTTGTTTCATATATTCCCACATCATTTCATAATAATAAGGGGAACTATTCCCTGCACCATATCCACCACTATTTGAAAGGCGGTAGTACGAATAAGGCATAAGGGTCACATGAGATTTAATCCTTGGTAAACTTTTGATGTCCTCCTCAGTTAATGCCATACTCTCTTCATCCATGAGGCTACTGGTATGATATGCACCCGTTATAACCACCATTTTGTCATAGTCATAGCCTTCAGCTACAGCTTTTTGAATCTGATACTTCATAAAGCCTTCTCTCACACAATTTCTAGCATCATCTATCTCTCTTTTTTCTGTTAGTTCCCTCAATTCTTTTCCAAAGGCTAGCATTGCTAATCTATAAGTATCTTTATTGGTATTATGTTCAAAATTTCTTTCCCAAAAAGTATCGTAATCCATATCCCCTGTAAGTTTATATATCTCTTCATATATGTTAATAGGCTTACTTTCCTCTTTAATCTTTTCTTCAACTTGTTCTTTATCTACTTCCTTACTTTTATCCGTTTCAAGTGCCAAAAAAATTTCTGTAGGTAAATCAATAAAACGAACTTCCTTCTTATTCTCTTTTGCCCACTTGATGCCTTGATATTCTGGCGAATAATCTGCAAAAGGATATAAGATTGTTTTTACGGGTAGCTCCTCTGTATAAGCCAAAATAGCTATAGGCGGTTTAACATTTTTCTTCACAATATCGTTTAACTCTTCTCTTATATTAGAAGGACCTTCAATCATTACAATGTCTGGCTGAATCTCTTCTAAAAACTCTAAAAGATGCCATGCACCTGCTGGTGATAAATGCCTTACAGGAAAAAAGTGTGGTCTATGATTCATATTAAATCATCTCCTTACATGCATTATAGAGACCTCGCCATGCACTTCCTCTCTTTTTCACTACATTGTTTAAATACTCTTTCCATGCAAGGATATCTTTGTCATCATCTTTAATAATTGCACCTTGAAGTGAAGACGCTAAATCATAATCACTAATGGTACCATCTCCAAAACCAGCTGCCAGTGCCATTGAGTTAGCAAGAAGTGAAATAGCTTCAGCTGTAGAAAGTACACCTGATACCCCTTTTATTTTTTGACTGCCATCTAAGGTCACACCATTTCTTAGTTCTCTAAATATAGTTACAACCCTTTCTACCATTTCCTCACTTGGTAATGGTGCTGTAAGCTGAAGATTGGTTGCTAACTGACCTACACGCTGTGTAACGATTTCAATTTCTGTTTCCATATCATTTGGTGCTGGTAGGATAACAATATTAAAACGTCGCTTTAAAGCAGCAGACATATCATTAACCCCTTTATCTCTGGTGTTGGCTGTAGCAATCACAGAGAAACCTCTTGTAGCTGGTACTTCCTTGCCTAACTCTGGTACAGCTATTCTCTTTTCAGAAAGTAAAGAAATAAGGGCATCTTGCACCTCTGATGCACAACGAGAAATTTCTTCTATACGTGCAATACCACCCTGTTCCATAGCTTCATAAACAGGACTCTTAATAAGTGCCTCCTGACAAGGTCCTTTTGCCAGTAATAATGCATAGTTCCAAGAATATTTAATTTGCTCTTCTGTAGTACCAGCAGTTCCTTGTACTACCTTTGTAGAATTGCCATATATAGCTGCTGTTAAATGTTCAGATAACCACGACTTAGCTGTTCCCGGCTCACCTATTAAAAGTAGTGCTCTATCTGTCAAAAGTGTGGCGATACAAATTTCAACAAGTCTACGATTACCTATGTATTTAGGTGTAATATCCATATCTGGTGTACTGCCGCCTACAATATAAGTCAGTACTGCCTGAGGTGACATTTGCCACCCTGTGGGCACTTCATTTTTATCATGTTTTATAAGAGACTTAATTTCTTCCTGATAAATTACCTCTGCTGGTTGTCTTAATATATCCTTTTTCTTTGCTGCCATCTGTGTATTCTCCCTTCTACACTTACCCATTTTTTATACTTTTCTTGCTTAAAAACTTATATCCTAATATTTTCATTACAAATAACTTCCTTACACATTACTGACATCCATGAAGTGGGCCAAAGTTCTTACCGTTTTTAGCATAGATAATTTCTTTTGCTTCTTTTATGAACTTCTCAATTTTTTCTCTTCTGTAATTAGAGATTGCCTCTGTTTGCCTTGCAACCTCATCAAGCAATGGCATATCTTCCATCTCTAAATAATTAAATAAAATTTGTTCTAGGAACCCTAAATAAAATGAGAAATATACAATATGCTCTATCACAATGCTACTGCCACCTGTTTTTAGGAGTCCTATTAAAATCTCCTTTAATGTTTCTTCAACTTGTTTACGCTTTTTATCTGCAATATTAGGATAAAATTCTACTTCTCCTACCTCTGCTTTAAATGCATCTAAAGCCTTAAGATATTTGATTTTTACTGCTTCTTTATTTTTCTCATCCATTGTAGTAAGGGTAAAATAAGTAATAAGTTTCTTTAAATTCATTTGCTCTGCATAATCTACCCATCTTTTATCCCATTTCAGTGCCTTTACATCTAAAATAACTGTTTCATTCGGTGCAACTTCTACCTGTTTTTTAGAGTCTCGTGCTTTAAAAGTAGAAGAAGCGCAAGTATCTCTATCTTCACAATTTGCACAAGCTGAATTATATTTAACAAAATCCTCTTTGCTTGCTATTTCTTCTAATAGACTTCTTAAATTAATTTTTACATTTTTAAACTGCCTTGTCGTAAACTCTGCAAACTCATCATAAACTCTTTCTGGACTATATAATTTAAGTGCTGCTACAAAACTTATTGTGATATAATATCCCTCTTGTTGATCCTTTAAGTTAGCTAAATACGCTAAACTCTCCTCATCCTTCATTTGAAATAAACTTCTTGAAATCTCTCTACTTTGAAATCTCTCCTCAATACCTGTTTCTATTAATTCTATCAGCACTTCCCTTATAGCATCTGATTTGTAACGATGAATATATCTTAGTAAAAATGTAAGGAACTCATAATCCTTTCTACCACTATTTAACGTTTTTTGATCAGCCTCAATTTTATCTAAGCTCTTAGCTTTTTCTCTTAATAAATCTAAATATTCTTCCTCCGTTAAAAAATCATCTTGTTCAAAGACCATTCTAAATAAATTCAAGTCCTTAAAGCACTTTTTCTTAACCTCAGCCCTTGCCTCTTCCTCTGGTATTTTAGCAAGTGCCATAATCCTAGCTTCTTGTATCTTTTTCTTCTTAGTACTATATGCTAATAAAAATTTTGCATTTTCCTCACTACTTGATAGCGCACTGAGGCATTGTACTATCACATCTTCTGCTGTTTCTTCATCTATCCACTTTCTAAGCTGTGCATCATACTCTCCATCATTTAATCTACCCATAATTCTTACTATATTGGTCTTTTCATAGTTTTGAGCTGTTTTAAATAGTTTAACTAACCTAGAAACAATAGGCTTTCCATAGCTTGTTATAATCTCCACCATACTAAGAGTTTTTCTTTCTTCTCTTGGCCTCCTATAGTCATAATCTTCATAAACATATTTATCCCCAATATTTTTTAGAAAATCTTCAAGCAATCTATAATCTATTAACTTATCATTTTTATAAGCCGTCATAAGACTTGCCCATTTACCTGTACTACTACCATCTAGTGTATTTCTAACTGTATTTAATTCTAATCGTGATAAATACTTGATAGGTTCTTTATGTTCTAAAACCTGTATTTCTACAGTTTCTCCCTCTACTACCGAATTCCCCTGGGTACATAGAATGCTATTTACAAGATTCACCAACCCCACATATAGTTGTACACTTATATTTCCTTCTAAAAGTTCATTAACCAATTCATAAAGCTTATTCAGTACAGGTGCCTTACTACTTAATCCCTTGAGTTTCTCTCTAATCTTTTTCAACCTAAAATCTTCTGTTACAGACTTTAATCCAATAATCCCAATATGCTCTAATCTCTCTTTTAACTCTAGTAATAACTCATTCATTGCAAGCAAGCCCCCTTTACCCTAATAATCTCTTGATTTCTGACTGTGTAATCACACTAATAGGTTGCATAATTAGCTTATTATCCTCTGGTCTATATTCAAATATACCTAACATCACCTGATCCTTTAGTTCCTCTTTATCAAGTAAGCATTGTAATGCCAATAAAGTATCATTTGTACCTGCACTCTTAGCATGAGCAAGGGCAATCATTTCATTATTTTCATCTCTTATGGCAAAGTTTTCTCCTAATTGAACGATTTCTTTATAATGAACAAGTACAACCGGATTCTTTTCAGCTAAGGTATCTTTTAATTGACTTTTGACTTCCTTTAAGACCACCTTATAATCCCTCTTTGCCTGCTTTCTTATCTGTACTAAATGTTCTTTTGTAATCTGCTGGGTAGTATATCCTTCCCAACGAATACGTTTATTCATCTCCCCGGGATAAACTACAAACTGAGGTGTCAAAATCATCTCAAACTGGGTATCTTCTTCTTTTAACCTTTTCACCAATTTATAAGGCCTAATATTCATAGTTGTATAAATAGTATCCTCACCTAAATTGAGATAGTAACCTTGATCAATATATGCCTTTTGTTCTTCATCTCTATAATCATAAAAACCTAGTTGAACCAGTTGCCCATCTTCCTTATTAAATCCTAGATTTTTAAGTTCTTCTAACTTCCATATATAACCCATCTTTGTAAAAGCATACGCTGACTGTTCATCTACTGCCTTCTTTTGTTCAATAGCTGTTTCTAACGTAGCTTTCGAAAGCTTAGTAAGTGCTTGTAGCTGTGCCAAAAATTTTATAATCCTCTTATAGTAAACCATCTTATAATCTTCTTCTGCACGTAAAGCATACTCTAGCTGTTGTAAAATATATTCCACCTTGTTTTGATAGTCTGGTAAGTAATAGTTTCCTAGCTCTTTTACTAATCCCGTTTTATAAGCCTTAATCTGAGCAGCTGTAATAGTAGCAATCCCCCCCATAAGACATTCACTTATGAACTGCTCTATTAATTCTACACCTTGTAATTGGGCCTTCATCTTTTTCACTAATGCAGAGATATTTACTTTTTTAGGTTTATCTACTTCAGTACGCTTCTTCTGTACTTTCTTTTCAATTTTTTCTCTCTTACTTTGAATCTCCTCTGGTACTTCCCCTTCTTTAAAAAGTGATGGATTACTAAAATATTGATACAACAAAGCCGTAGCATGCTTACAAGGTATCTGCCTACTTGGACAGCTACATCTAAAAACAACTTCCTCTGGATTCTTAAAATCCACTGAAGTCTTATATGTACTCTTTCCACTTCCTAAACATTCCCCAAAAATTAAATCCTCTTCTTTAGTAATATAAGTTCCTATAATCTTATTGCCTGCAACTAATTTCTTTGCATTTACAAAAGCTGCATCATTAAAAGCTAGTGACTTAATATAGGCTTCTGTTAAATCTACCATCCTTATCCCCCTTTAGCTATTTTCTTATAAGGTTAATGAATTTCTTGTCTTAATATTATTCTATATTATTATTTTTAGGTTTTAAATATTCATTGTATATGTATTGTTAATATTTATAAAATTTAAACATAAAAAATAGGGTATCAAAAACTATTTAAAGTTTTCGATACCCTATTTCATATAGAAGCAATCTGTATATCCCCTTATATAACTATTTTTATTTCTAATCTTCACTGCTATACTCTAAGATGTCTCCAGGTTGGCACTCTAACACCTTACAAATCTCTCTTGCAATATTTCTACTTGATTCTCTAAGCTTACTACTTCTCCTTGTATACGTAAAGCCTCATTAAAAATTTGTGCTAATACTTTTAATGTTCCCCCTAATATACCTATAAGTAAAGTGATAAGGTTTATACAAAACTTATCCCCCCAACATATAATATGTATTGGCCCTTCGCAGCCATCAAAGCAAGAGAATAATGCCATTACAAATATTATTTTCCCATAATTTTTTGCTTACTAAAATAAAAAAAAGACTAGCGTATGCTAGTCTCTCCCATGAACTTTCAAAACAAAATAGTAATCTCTTAAACCTCTTCGATTTTATTCCTTAGAAAGGAGGTG
Source organism: Cellulosilyticum sp. (assembly GCA_045612745.1). Classification (GTDB taxonomy): domain Bacteria; phylum Bacillota; class Clostridia; order Lachnospirales; family Cellulosilyticaceae; genus Cellulosilyticum. Next base: position 12,668 of record JAZKZQ010000231.1, read on the forward strand.
ATCCAGCCGCACCTTCCGATACGGCTACCTTGTTACGACTTCACCCCAGTTATTGATTTTGCCTTAGGCGGCTCC
>JAZKZQ010000232.1:0-2376 GCA_045612745.1 Cellulosilyticum sp.
AAATCATTTAAAAGAACTTTGTATTTTTGAATACGAAACTGTAACCATCCATCTACATTAAAAGAACCTTCCCGTCTTAGTTCTACAAGTATAGGAACATATATGAGATAATAAGTAATAGAAGAAAACCCTTCTTGCTTAGATAAATAATTTTCTGTTACAAAGGCTTCTGTAATCTCTTTTTTATCTATAGCTTCTAAATCTTCTCTGTTTTTAAGTGCTTTATGGCACACCTTATAAATAGCTTGTTTCTGAGTTATATCACTTATAACATGTGCCACTACTTCATCACAATACTCTTTACTCTCCTCTATTTCATAGTGAATCTCCCATATCGTTCCAACCCTTTTTAACTCAAGCTGGCCCTCTAATTCCTCTTGATGCTCTGTTTCTTTAATCTTTGCTAGTATTTCTTCTTTATAACGCATGGTGTAGAGAATATAATGGCACATGTTGCTACCTCAACACTGTAGTTCTCTACTATTAGTATATAACTTTTAGCTTGACACCTTGCATCATCCTAATAACTTTTCATATTTTTCTATAAAAATTATCTTACGCTACCTTGATATTAAATTCTTTCAATAAGCTCTTCAAGTTCTTCTTTTGTAAATAAATATTTACCACTACAGAATGGACATTCAATCTCAGCTTGCCCATCTTCTTCTGCCATTTCTGTAAGGTCCTTCTTACCTACTGTAATAAGGGCACGTTCCATACGTGCTTTTGAACAATCACATTCAAAAGCAATAGGTGAACGATCCATGATTTCAATTTCACCTAGAAGCTGCTCGAGTACATATTCAATAGATTGTCCTTTTTCAAGACGCTCTGTTAATGATTTGAAATCTTTAATTTTGTTTTCAAGTGCTGTAATAGCCTCATCTTTTGCATTAGGAAGTACTTGTATCATAAGCCCACCAGCTTGTTTAATGCTACAGTCTACATCTACAAGTACACCAAGCATAACGACTGAGTTTGTTTGCTCAGATACTGCAAAGTAGAAACTAATATCTTCTGCAATCTCACCTGAAAGCATTGGTACTTGTCCTGAGTATGGCTCTTTAAGACCAAGGTCTTTAATAACTGTCATACCAGCATTACCAACTGCTTTTGCCACATCAAGTTTACCAAACTCATTAAGCGGAAGGTCTACATGTGGATTGTAAGCATAACCTTTTACTTTTCCAGCACCATTTGCTTCTACAACAATCCCCCCGATAGGTCCATCCCCTTTAATAATAATACATACTCTATCACGGTCATTTTTTAACATATGCCCCATCATAGCAGCACCTGTTAAAGTTCTACCAAGTGCTGCTGATACTACAGGAGATGTTTGGTGTTTTTCACAAGCTGTATCTACAAGTGTCTTTGTATTGGCACCAAAGAATCTAAAGTTCCCTGATTTATCAATACCTCTAATCATATAATCTTTATTTTGTGTCATTATTTTAATTCCTTTCTCTTACCTTTTTCTCTAGCTACAAAAGTTGCTCTTTGTGTATCTGGGCGAACTGGCTCAAAACTATATTCATCATATACACCAATTAGCTCAAGCCCAGCTTCTTCAATAAGTTCTTTCATACGTTCTATTGTATAAGCTCTTTGATAGTGGTTTTCTACAGTGCGGTCATATCTACCATCTTCTTCATCTTGTATAAAGAAGCTTACCTCAAACTCATTGATCCCTTCTGCTTCATCATAATAATTTTCCCAAATATAAGCAGCTGACTCTTCTTGCTGTGCAAATATACGATTTCCAAGCACTTCTTTATATTTATATGGTGTATTTATATCAAAAACAAAAAGTCCTTCTGGCTCTAAATAATTGTTTACCCACTTTAACGTACTTAACACATCATCTTCTTCTACAAGATAATTTATACAATCACAAGCACTGTAAATAAGGTCCACTGTACCATAAAGTTCAAATTGAGACATATCCTGCATGAGATAAAGTATATTTAATTCATCATCATAAGCTTTTTCTCTTGCTACCATAAGCATTTCTTCTGAATTATCAATCCCAATCATTTCAATGCCACGTCTAGCAAACATACTTGTCATTTTACCAGTTCCACATCCTAAATCACAAACGATATTAGGTGTTACATTATATTTTTTCATACATTCATCAATGAAGCTCATCCATTTCTCATAAGGTGTATCTTCCATGAATGTGTCATATACTCTTGCAAATTCATTATACGCTTCCACTTTAGCACCTCGCTAGCTATTTATCTCTAACAATTTATTATACATGCTTTATCCTATTTTATCTAGTATATAGATTTCATATCCATATAGATTTCACATTTATATATTGTTTTTTCTCCCTATTATGATATCATATAGTATCATGATGTCATACAT
>JAZKZQ010000233.1:0-30653 GCA_045612745.1 Cellulosilyticum sp.
CTTAATAATGCTAAGGCCGCTATTAAGCAATCTATAGAGAATAAAGGTGCTACTGTATCTGATAAAGCCTTATTACATGAATACCCTGCTCTTATTGATAGTATTGAAGTTGGTAGTGGGGGCGAAGGTGGCGGCGACCCTTTCTATGAAGAACTACACAATATGAAGACTAATAATGGTACTAGCTTCAATTATTTATTCTATCAATGTCAAAGTAGCACATTAGATTTATCTAAGCTTGATACTAGCAATACAACTAATATGGAAAGAATGTTTGATAGCTGTCCATATTTAAATACGTTAATAGGTTTAGATAAATGGAAGACTAATAATGTCATTAAAATGGATGGAATGTTCTCTAGCTGTGGTGCATTAACATCGTTAGATTTATCTAGTTGGGATATTAGTAATGTAACAGGTATGTATGGAATGTTTGCTTATTGTGGTTCGTTAACATCGTTAAATTTATCTAGTTGGAATACTGGCAATGTAATAGGTATGGATTCTATGTTTAGCGGTTGTAATTCATTAACTTTATTAGATTTATCTAGTTTCAATACTAGTAAAGTAGTTAATATGAGTTACATGTTTTCTTATATGCAAAATAGTAACTTACCTAAGTTAGATTTATCTAACTTTACTACTGAGAAGTTGGAACAAGCTTATGGTATGTTCAACTGGTGTAATATGCTACAGGAATTAGATATACGCAACTTCGAGTTAGTACATGAAAACGGTACTGAAGTAACAATAAGTAGTATGCTTGAGGGCTGTAACGAGCTTCATACGCTACGTCTTGACAACTGTGATAATGCTACTATTAGTAAGATTATTAATGAATCTGGTATGCCTCAAGAACAAGCTTATATTAATGGTGAATACGTAACAAGAAAAATCTACTGTAAAGCAGAAGCCTCAGAAGGAATAACATTACCACCTGGTTGGGGTTGGGAGATAGTAGAGTAATAACAAGAGTCAGATAATAATCTGGCTCTTTTTCTAATAACAAAGAATAAGAAAGGATGATTACCTTTGCAAGAAGATAAAATCTCAGACATGCTACTTGTATTAATGCAAGATATAGCTGTTATAAAAGCTAAGTTAGAGTCCATTGAGGAAATAAAGCTTGATGCGAAAACTCTAGGTAATCGTGTAGATCATCTTGAAGCTCAGAATAGAGAACACGACCGTATCATAAAGAGTCTTGAGAACCGTGCTAATACTATGGAGAAATTTACGAGAGACAATATGCAGGATGCTAAGAAGCAACAGAACAGTATATTTATTAGTATGGGAGTAGCCGTTTTCTCTGCTATATTAAGTATCGTAATAGGTTTATTATAATAACAAATAGTATAGATTAATTTCTACGACATGATAAGATTTGCTCATAGAGCGTGAGCAGATAAATAAAGCTCAATTGTTGATTTAGTCATAGAGCGTGACTAACTAAAAATAAAAAAAGCTCAATAGAGGACTAGGTGCAAAAGCCTAGTCTTATTATTATAATAAAGGTGATTACTATGAAGAAAAAGAAACATATTAGCAAATTCATTGTTATATTTGTTATAGCATCCATATTCACTTTCACAGGTTTAGCTATGTATGTTCAGATAGTCTCTGGAGTAGAATTATCAGCTACACTTATAACTTGTTTCTTCGGTTTTTGTTGTTCAGAACTTTGGATGTTGGCATCCATCAAAAAAACTAAGATTAATAATAACTTCATTGATGACCCAACTACACCAGAGAACGAGGCTGAAATCTACTCTGAGATATATCAGCAAGGCTATGATGATGCAATGAAACAGCTTAGAGAGAAATTCTTCAATGAAGGAGGCAATGGTAATGGATAATATAATTTTAACTATAGGTATTATTATAATAGTAGGGGCGGCTGCTTATACTATCTACTACTTTATGAATCTAAGTAAGGAAAAGCAATTAGAAGTGGTTAGGGAGTGGCTACTTTATGCATGTATCGAAGCAGAAAAGGCATTAGGTAGCAATACAGGGAAAGTAAAGCTTAGATATGTTTACGATTTATTTATAACTAAGTTTAAATACTTGTCTCTAATAATATCATTTGAACAGTTTAGTATGCTCGTTGATGATGCTCTGGTACTTATGCGTGATATGATTAACAACAACAAGCAAGTAGAACAATATATAAACAAGGAGTGATACTATGAAGAATCATATATTAGATGAAGTTACTATAGGTAGTGCCAAGGTAGTTGTGGACTTATTAGAAAAAGGTAAAGTTATACCTGGTACTATTATAACTCCTACGAGCATAACAGTGCATCAGACGGGAAATATCGGAGCACCTGCGAGTAATAACCATCGCTATATGAAGAACTGTAATAAGAGCGGTGAGAGGATTGCAAGCTGGTGTTTTACCGTAGATGATAAAGAAATATGGCAAGCAACACCTGCTAACTGGAAGTGTTTCCATGCGGGTACTTCCCGTGGAAATAACACTAGTATAGGCATAGAAATCTGTATGTTCAATGATAAAGAAAGACAACGTAAGGCATATCTTAATGCTATAGAGTTAGTAAAGATATTGATGAAGCAATATAATCTATCAATAGATAAAGTAAGACAACACTATGCGTGGACTAAGAAAGATTGTCCTGCATGGTTACGTTCTGGTAAGTTCGGCTTTACATGGACTTGGTTTACTAAGCAAATAGGAGAGACGCTACCTTCTGATAACAAAGAAGATGACGGCACATTCCTAGTAAAGGTACTGGTAGATGACCTTAATGTACGTACTGGCCCTAGTACTGACTATAGAGTAGTAAGTCAAGTACATAAAGGCGAAGTATATACCATAGTAAAGGTTAGTGGTAATTGGGGATTTTTGAAGAGCCAGACAGGATGGATTAGTATCCATAGTAAGTACGTCAAGAAACTATAATAATGAGGACGGGATTCATATCTCGTCCTTCTTTTTTGTCCCGTCCCTGCATATATTTACTAGTAATAAGGAGTTGATATTTATGATACATTATAAGAATAGTAAAGAGTATTTAAACCAACTCTATGAACTATTAGTAAATTTATTATTACAGCAGGAGGATACAAATGATAATAGGATACATGAGAGTATCGAGCGAAACTCAAACACTAGAACAACAAAAGAAAGCAATTAATGAGTATGCATCTGCTCATAATCTAACCATTGACAAATTTATAGAAGACTTTGGTATTAGTGCTTATTCTAAAACCTTTGAAGCTAGAGAGGGTTTATTAGAAGTTTTAACCCTAGCAGAACAAGGCTTAGTATCTGACCTAATACTATTTGAATCATCTAGGTTAAGTAGAAGATACGGAGAGTCAGTTGGATTGATAGAAAGACTAACCATGAAGGGTGTGAAGATACACAGCATAGTAGATAATGGTATAATCAACCAGAACGACTTGGATTCACTTATGAATGCGTTTAGGAGTTATATGAATCAGAACGCCTCTAAGCTTACGTCAGAGCGTATTAAATCGAAGCTGGCACATCTTAGACAACAAGGGTTGTATACTGGAGGCACAGTTACCTGGGGCTTTAAAGTTGTAGACAGAAGAGTAGTTCCAGATGAAGATCTACGACCAGTTATAGTACAGTTCTTTAAAGACTATGTAGCTTTTGGGGCTAGCTATTGCCTCGATAGATATCATATAGGCAATGCAGTTACTTTAAACAAGCGCATTAAGAACGAAGCATATAAAGAGATTGTAGGAGATGAGCTATGGAGCCACGCAAACAAGGTTAGAGCAAGCAGAGCCTGCAGGAAATCCTATAAAGCCAATACAAGCCGTTCTAGGTGGTTGTTTGAAGGACAATTAACTCATAGCTGCGGCAAGAAGCTTTACCTATCAGTACAAACTAATTGTACTTATTATAGATGTTATAATTGTAATAGCACTGGTAGGAAGTTATATAAAGCCAAAGAATTAGAGTTATTATTAGAAGAAGAACTAATAAAGGTACTCGATTCTCTGAGCCACGAGGAACTTGAGAAGCGATACTTACTAAGGCTGGAAAAGCTAAAGCTCGTTCTAGAACTTGAGGTAAAGGCTTTAGATACAGAAATAGAGGCGGCAGAGAAACAACTCGCTACGCTCCGAAATAGATTATCCCACTTCCTATGTGAAGATGGATCTGATGCCATAGTCAAACAAATTTCAGAACTAATCACTAATAAGATAGCAGAGATAGGACAGCTTAAAACTGATAGAGACGAAGCTACTATTAAACTATCTAATGCTAATAACAAGGAGCAGGAACAACTGAATCAGATAGCTAATTTATTAGATGCTAAAAAGATATATATGAATTCATCTACTGAAGGTAAGAAAGCTGTATTGCATCTAATAGTAGATAATATCATAGTTAGTGAGTATGATGATATAGATATCTTCTTGCACATATAACTTGTGTCAACAGGAATTACGCATCAGATGAATTAAGACTCAAACACAAAAAAAAGACCTAGAGTAACTTTACCAGGGCTACTCTAGGTTATAAGGCACTTTAGTAATATATTATTAACTTATACATAACCAAATTATATTTAGCTATTATAAGCTATACCTCTAGTATATCTGTGCTACAGAAAAATAACACAAATTTTTTTACTATTTCAAAAAAAATTTTAGTAGACGATTCCAGTAGCAAAAAAAATTTTTCAGTACCAAATTTTCAGTAGAACTTTTAAATTCCAAAAAAAATTTTAGAGTAGCAAAAAATCCGTTGAACGCAAAAAATCGAAAAAATATTGTGGGGGTATATGCGCCCCAAAATTTTCCCAAAACAGGTATATGGGGGGTGAAAGCCAGTGATTGCAAGGGTTTCAGAGTTTTTAAAAAATATTCAAAAAAAAGTGTATAAACGATGACACCCTGTGTATACTATAAGATGTAAGGGTGATAAGGAAAAAACACCCAAGCAAAACAACTCAAAAAAAGATTTAAAAAAATGATCTTTTTTATGAGTCATGTATATACTATAAGATGTAAGGGCAAGTAATAAAAATAAAGAGTAGGAACAAATGAACGGCGAGGATCGAAGTACGAGCATTGGGCTGCAGAGAAGATCCAAAGACCCAAGTAAGAGTAGCCGAAAATATTTTAAAATTATTTGATACTTATCACAGTAAGATGTATATACTAAGTAGTGTAAGAACAAATTAATAAAACAGTAAAGTAGGAACAAATGAATCCTAGACAGTAGAGGTGAGAGTGGCCGCGGATGCCTGCTAATCTACAGTCAATAATGGTAGTAAGAGTAGCCGAAATACTTTTAAATTAATTGTTCAAACGATGACACCCTAGCGTATACTAATAATAAAAATAAATTGTTCAAACGTTGACACCCATGCGTATACTAATAAATGTAAGATGAATCGCATAGATAGAACGGATGTTGAGAGTGGCGGAGTGAAATACCTTGTCTTGCCTGCTGATTCCTAGTAATCTAATTTCATCACTACAACCAACTTATCTTAACCTATTAAAGTAAAAGCGCTTGAAACTTTAATCTGCTAGGGTCCCTCTCTAGGGGCTGACATCAACTTACTTAATTTATTAAAGTTGAACACTAACAACTTTAAAAATTAAGTCTATGCTAGAAGAAGATATGAAATCAATTCTTCATTCAAAAAAACTACTTTTTTACCAAATCAACACATAATCAACAACGTTTAAGACTAACGACTACTTCGCAAATAACAACATCAAACCAAGCTCTAATAAAGCAATACCAATGCATCTAAGGCAATGACAGGAACAATAAATAAACGAAGCAGAAATGCATAAGTGAAGTGCAAATAGTACTAGAAAAGGCTAATAAACAATGGGCTATTGCCCTAAAAAAAATAAATAGGTAAGGACCGAATTGGTCCGAAAGGGTGATAATATGGTAGTAATAGGATTAGTAGGAATAAATATGTTTTTAGTGAAAGCTTTAGCTGATGCTAAAGAAGTAACTGTAGCAGAGTTAGTAATCGAGCCGTTAGGCGAGGCAACTAAAACAGTAAAAGGCATAGCTAGAGAGGTAGTTAACAAAGTTAAAGGCATAACTAGAGAAGTGTCTAATAAAGTAGTTGATTCAGTTAAAGGAGTTGTAACTAGAGGCAAGGCTACATTAGAGAAAGCATCAGATGCAGTAAATGAATTAAGATGGAACTTACAAGACAAATACTACGAACTAGAAGCAAACCTAGTTAGAAGAACTAGCTACTATAATGGTACAGAAGCTTATATGAGCGAGTTAAAAGATGATATTGAAGAACTAGAGAGAAGAGTAGCTATACTAGAGGCTAGATGTAATGTTGCAGAACTTGGCAAAGAAGTAGCTGAACAAAGGTTAAATAAGACTCTATACTGTGCTAAAGAACTTAAAGACAGATATGAAAGAGCAGAGGCAAATGTAGACTTCTATATAGATGAAGCTCAAGAATGGCAAGATTGCTTTGAAAGACTTACAGAGAGTGTATGTGATTATTTAGAAAGAACAGGTGTGGCAGGCGATTTAACAAACATAACTGACTCTATAATAGAGAAAGCTTTTAGTCCAACAGAATCAGCAGTAGAATGTAAATCTTACAAAGTAGCACTAGAGAATAACTTACTAGACTAATAAGCATAGGCATAAGGGGGAGGGGCGCCTCCCTACCAAATAAAATAAATTTATAATAAGGATGGTAGATAATATGAGCAAAACTTATAACAATGAGATAGTAGTAGATTTCAGAGAAGAAGAAGTACAAGGAAACAAATATGTAGACTTTATAGACTATGTATTTGATACTATGAACAAAGCTGATGCTAAAGAAGCTATGACAACATTAGTTACATCATTAGCAAATCTAGCTAGTGAACGTAAAGAACTTATAGATGAGTATGATTCATTACTAGAAGAAACTCAAAATGCGTTAATGGAAGCACTTGATTTACTTAATAAGATTAGTAATAAATAAATGTGTTAAAAAGATGTAGGGGGTATATACTATGTAGTGTAAGGGCAATGGCCCAAAAAATTTTAATATAGTTAGGACCGATTTGGTCCGAAAGGAGAAAAACATGATAAACAAAAAAGAGCAAAGAGAGCTTAGAAAAGAGGTAGAGCAAGCTAGACAAAGAATAATGAATAGAATCATACTTGAAAACCCAAGCATATCATTAGCAGAATTAAATGAACAAGTATATGAAGAAATGGTAAATCCAGTATTTGATGTACAAGTTAATGAAATAGTGTTTGCTGATGATATGGATGAAATAGACAGACGTAACATCAATAAGATAATAGAAGCAAGACAAGAAGAAGTAGTTCAAGAGCCAAAAAGAAGAAATTCTAGAGCAAAAGCAGTAGTTTGTTTAACAACTGGAAAGACATTTGCTTCTATTAAAGAAGCAGCAGCATACTATGGTATGAAAACAGGAAGTGGGATATCAAAATGTTGTAAAGGTCAACAAAAAACATCTGGTAAACATAATGGACAAAAATTAGTTTGGCAATTTGTTTAAAATATGATAATAAGGATGGTAGATATTATGGTAAATATAGAATTAATAGAACAAAAAAGATTAGAGCATGGATACAGTCAAGAACAAGTAGCTAAATTTATAGGTTATGAATCACATAATGCATATGGTCGTAAAATCAATGGTAAACGTGAGTTTTCAGTTGAGGATATCGTAAAGCTTTGCAAATTGTATCAATTAGAGTTAACAGACGTAATAATGATGTAATAGAAGATGTAGATACTGTTAAGTAAATTAAAATAACGAAGGGTAGGTATGAATATGAGATATTTAGATATGAACGCAATAAACTTTATGAATAGTTTTGAAGGAAAAGAAGACCCAAGTGAAAAAGCAGTAGCAGAGAGACAATTAAGATTAGAGCAAATGATAAGTGATAAGATGACTCAAGTATTACTAGACGAGTTAGATGAACTAGAGGCAACTAGAAATGTAAATAATAATGATAACTTTCTATCAGAGGTTGATAAGTGTGCAGAAGATGCGAAAGTAGAGAGTGCAAGTGTGGGTGTTATCGAAGTAATGGTTAATAAGTATGAGGCAAAAGATAAAGAGGACGCCGTTAATCACATGGGTCTTATAGTTAACAGAGCAAAAGGATATGAAACAGAGGTGAAAGAGTTAAGTTTAGATGAACTAGAGGCCGCTATAAATAGAGGATGTAGTATTTATTGTAGCATATTGAATTTAAAGCAAGGTGCAAGTGTTAAAGATGAACAGTTTAAAGAGCAACAAGTATTTGGAATAGACATAGACCATACTGATTTAGGATTAGATGAATTACTAGAGAGATTACCATATGAGCCAACTATGATTTATAATACATTTAGTCATAAGGAAGAGGAGGGTATTTATAAATACAGAGTGTTATATGTAGCAGATAAGATTATAAGAAATGCTAGTAGGGCGAAACAAATAAGACAGCACTTAATAGATACAGCTAATGAAGTTATACCAAGTAATAAAGAAGGAGAGGCGGCTGTTGATACTAAATGTATCAATGCTTCTAGAATATTCTTCGCAGGTAGAGTTTGTTATAAGAATGAATATGCTATATTTAGTACATCTAACATAGTTTTAAACGAAGTTAAAATAGAAGTGGATGAAGATAAGGCAAACGTTCCCGAAGGCGAAATAGAGAGCGCTAGAGAGGCAATTAGAGCAAACCTTAGAAGTAATATGATACAAGACTTATATGGAAATAGAATAGTAAATACGGAAGCAGAAATAGATGACATAATTTATAGAATGCCTTTACATTATCTATTAGGATTAGATGTAAAAGTAGGCGAGAAATTCAACTGTATACTAGAAGGACATGAAGATAACAATGCATCAGCGAATATTAAGATAACATTAACTAAAAGATACTACTTTTATAAATGTTTCGGATGTGGCAATACATTATATATCACAGACTTCATTGATAAGGAAGAATTACTAGAGACATTAAATATAAGAACATTATGGTATGAAAACAACATACAAGCTATCAACTATAATAGAGACATCCTATCAAATGCAGATCAACTAATGACAAGTCATAAGAAAGTGTTTAAGAAGATAACAACATATCAAAACCTATTATCAACTATGTTAGATTTAGCAGAGAAACAATTAAAAGGATTAGGAAGAACATTTGCTATTGATAAACTAGACCACGTAATAATATCAGAAAAGTATTCAGTATTAGGAAGAATGATAGGGCGCGACCCTAAAACTGTACAAACACAATTAGATTACTTAATGTTTATGAAGTTCATAGTTAAGTTAACAGATGAAGAGTTAAAAGAAATGAATCCTACTATGCTAATAAGAAACAAAAAACAAGCTAAAGGTTCTATATCAAACACTAGAGGAGCTGACGTAAAAGGATTTAATACTCAATATGGGTTCATAATACCTAAGTGGGATATGATAACTATAAATGATGCAGAAACTATATTAGAGATATGTAAAGAGTTAGGGGCAACTAATAGGGGCGCATCACAAAGACAATCACAAAGTGTAGGCGAAGATACTAGAAGCAAGAACAACAAACGTGCGAATAAAGATACAGCAGATAAGCTTCACGCTTTCTATGAGCAGTCTATAGAAGAAAAAGGGTATGTACTAAAGGACGAGTTGCTAAAGTTCGCTGAGGACAACAGGATAGGGCTTAGAACAGTAAGTTCTTATATAGCAACACTAAACAGAGAGTTTGGATTAGTTGCTAAAATAGTTAATAAGTCATTCATAAAACATTATGACGGATTAGTAGCAGGGGATTCAAAGAAAAGAATATTTGTTCCAACAAGTGATTTGGCTTTGATAGCTTAATCACTTTAACAACTATCGAACGATAACACCCTGATATTATTAATTAGTGATTATTAGTAATTAAAGATATCAGGGTGTTAACGAACGAATAGTGTTCACATAAGTATAATAGATAACACTTCACAATACACACCACTAAAGATAAATGGTCAAATTCACCGTCTAGCAGCGCCTACAATCAACTGATAGGACACAATGCTTATAAACTACCACAAAGTAAACAACGCATCAGTATACTAAGCGCAATACTAAATACTATTATAATAAAAGGAGCGGATATAATGGAAGAGTTATGGATGGATATACAAGGATATGATGGAGATTATCAAATAAGCAATTTAGGTAGAGTTAAAAGCTTTAAGGGCGGACATGAAAGAATTTTAACTCCTACATTTATGGGTCAAGGTTGTGAAGAATATTTAGAAGTAACTTTATGTAAGAATGGACGCAAAAAACATTGTTTAGTTCATAGATTAGTAGCTCAAGCTTTTGTTAGTGGATATGAAGAAGGGTATGTCGTGAATCATATAGACGAAGATAAAACAAACAATGTATGGACGAATTTAGAATGGATAAGTATCAGAGAAAATAATATACATGGGGATAGATTAAGAAAAGCTGCACAAACAAACATTAGTAATAGAAATAAAATAATACATTGTTTAGAATTGGATATGGATTTTTCTTCACAAAGAGAAGCTGCTGCATATTTTGGATGCTGTCCACAGTATATAGGAATGTGTCTTCAAGGCAGAAGAAAAACTATCAAAGGTTATCATATAGAATATAGAGTTGCTTAACGACATAAATTGCCCAGTAGATTTATTTGTACAAATCATACAATAGTAGGGTAGAGGGGGTAATTATATTAGTGTAGAGATAAAAACAAAGAAGGGTAGGGACTATATATGTCTATAAGTAAACTTAAAATAATGTACAATCACAGTACTAGAAAGTATCTTCGTCAAGCTACAGAGGATTGGAAAAGAAGCATTATAAAAAGTAGCGGCAATACTTGTTTCATCACTGGTAAAAAACAAAAGAATGGCAATGGAGTTATACTAACAGCCCATCATGTATCACAAACTTTTAATTCTATCGTAAAAGAATCACATCGCAATCTAAACATCCAGTATCACGAACTAACTAATGAATATGCCCCAGGAGAACTTACTGCTTTACTAGAAGAAATGAAACGACTACACAAAGGTATAGAAGGTATCTGCTTAACTAAAGAAGTGCATGATAAACTACACAAGCAATACGGCCCACACGCTACTATGGATGATGTACGAGAAATGAAACGTAATTATAGACGAAACAATCATAATAGTAGGAATGGAGTATACAAAGCAAAAAGATTAGCTTAAATCTTGTACAAGTCATGCAATGATAGGCTAGAGGGGGTAATTATAATAATGAGTCATATTAGTATATGCAAATTGTTATAAGAAAAATGCACTTTTTAAATCACTGCTTGATATATTATAAGATGTAAGACAAATTATTTATTAAAGAAAGGTAGAGTGGTATCAATGTTTATATATAAATCTAAAAAATATGATATGAGAGATGGTATTACATTTTATTATTATGATATATACGAAGGTAATAACCGTATAGGATATGTTGAGATTTATATAAATTGTCCTATGTATGGAACAGGGGCAAGTGTTGTTATAGAAGATGGATATAGAACATGGGACGAAAAAGATGCAAAAACTGTACACTATGCAAATGAGTTTGAAAGCTTACTAAAAAATAATATTATACAAATTGATGAATTAAATGATTTATCAAACATGACTGTTTGTTTTGGATTAAATGGAAATTTATTTTTAGAAGAAGAATAAATGAATCTTGGAGGTAGAAAATTTGTATCATCATTAAAATAGTTTAAATTTGAAAGGGTATGATACAATGAACAGTTTACAAATATTTAAGAATGATTTATTCGGTGAAGTTAGAACTATGTTAATAGATGATGAGCCTTGGTTCTTAGGAAAGGATATAGCTACAGCATTAGGATATAAAGATACAGACCAAGCCATAAGAAAACACGTAGATGACGATGATAAAGTAAGCCGTCAAATCGACGGGTCAAGAAATATGACTATTATCAATGAATCTGGAATGTATAGTTTAATATTTGGTTCTAAAAAGCCAGAAGCTAAAGCATTTAAAAAATGGGTTACTTCAGAAGTCCTTCCACAATTAAGAAGAACTGGTGTATATATAACTGAAACTGCTACTCCTGAAGCTATAAGTTATGAAGCACTATATGGGGTAAGAAGAGTGAAGAACACGTTCCGAGATACACAAGACATAAATCAAGAATATAAAAGATATAAAGAAATGGCTAAAGAGCAAAATAGAATGAATAAGCTAACAAACAAACAAAGAATAACAGACTGTAATAAGATACTAGAGGTTATACAGGAACGCCTTATAGACAATCAAGAAAGCTTCGTAGATACATTGGTTCTTGTAGGACTTAGAGAACAAATAAATAAAGACATGAGAGAACTTGACAATAGAAGAAATGGTGGCATTAAAAGTGCAAAGACTAAACAAATAAATAAACTGTCTCAGGAAAACGTATTACTTAAAGAAGAAAATGACCAATGGCAAACATATGCTGAACAACTAGAAGAGTATTATAACCCACAAAGAATATGGTATGAATTACCGATACATGGATTCTCAACAAATTTTATGTTCGACGAAAATCATAATGCAACTAGAGACTATAAGATTTGGCTTAATAAATTCCCTAAAGCCTTATTACCAACTAGAAAAGAACTTGAAGCACAGGGAGTATGTTTAAATAAAAGAAATGTAGTAATGGAGATTGGATTTATACATTGCGAACCATATGATGTGGACAACCTTGTTAAGTCGCTAGTTGATGTAATCTTCGGCCATCATTTACATATAAATGATAATTTAATAATAAAAGTTATACCAAGTACGATAGCAACTTGTGATACTACAAGTCAAGGAGAAATTCATTTTTCTATATATAACACAGATGAAGTGCCACATATAAACTCTGACACTCTTTATAGGGTAGTAAATGGTAGAGTAGAACTATTAAACAATGATGATGAAGAATAAATAAATTCCCACCAAAGATAAATTTTTCAAAACTTATTAATAAATCAAACTAAATTCCCTGTAATTATAATAATGAGAAACAAAACAATGGAGTAAGAAATGTGTACCACCTAAAAAATAATAAACTATAGGAGGCCACACTATGAACAATGAGAAACAATTAATAATAAATGATATTATGAATCACTTAATTAATATATTAGTTTTAGATTACCAAGAGGCAGGTTCAAACACTCAAGACAAGAAGGTTGTAAATTATAAATTTAACAATAGTAGAACAATAAATTCGATTATAAAACAATGTACTCCTTTATGTGGTAGAGATTGGAGTGCAGATATTATTAGAGACGAAACTTATGCAAGTGTTTATGAGATTATGCTAGACATCGCAGACGAATATAGTGAGGAAGAATTAATCCAAATCTATAGGGATATTGATACTAAAACACTACCAATAACTACACGTTTCCTTGTATCAGTCTACAAGTTATCTATATTTAAAGTTAAGTTCAATTTGAGCGGTCATAGAAGATGCTCTACAGGGATGATACCTGCATATGATATGGTAGAATACTCAGAAGAATTATTTAATCCAACAATAGGTATTCATGTAGATAATCCAGACCCAGATTATTGTTTCTTCCTTAAGTTTTTTAATGAGAATAAAGAACAGTTCCTTACAAAAAAACAGTTGGAGTTCATCAACGACCCTAACACTGTTAATAATAAGAATCACGGAAGTTATCGAAAAAGAATCTACGAGAACACTCTAGCGGCATATCAAAAACAATTCAAAACAGATGACCAAAGATTAAATGAACTAGAAGACCAAATAAGATTAATAGAAAAGATACTAGATGCACAAGATTTTGTTGCTTCTTTAATTAAGTATAGGGATAAATCTTTTGTATTGGATGCAATCACTTCACATGTGGATATGAATACTATGAGAGAATTTAACAGAGGAAATAGAGATAAGAAAGTAATTAAGAGTTATCGTGTTGCATTGTTCAAAAAATTAGATGAATTAAATAGATTATATGATTCAGTTTCAAAATAAAATTCAGTTAAAGGCAGGTAAATAAAGACTTCTGTGAAGTAGTATGAGTGGGAAGCTAATTCCACAAACTAATTATTGTTCATACTTATACCTCCTTTTTCACTTAACCCTCTTTTGATGTTGGTGCATCAAGGAGGGTCTTTTTTTTGTTATAATAATAGGATTCTATTTTACAGGAAGGAGGTGAGAATGTGGGAAGAAAAAGCAAATACGAAAGTTGCGTAAAACCAAAATTAGAGACTATCACAGGTTGGGCTAGAGACGGATTGACAGAGGAACAGATATGCAAGAACTTAAATGTAGGAGTTACAGCTTTTAATGACTATAAGAAGAAGTATGAAGAACTAATAGAAGCATTAAAGAGAGGTAGAGACGATGCAGTATACGAAGTTGAGAATGCTTTATTTAAAAGTGCATGTGGTTTCTACTATACAGAAGAAGAAATTACAAAGTCAGGACAGATAGTTCAATTAACTAAGTATGCTAAACCAAATACGTCGGCTCAGATATTCTTCTTAAAGAATAAACGACCTGATGAATGGAAAGACAAGAGAGAATACCAAGCAGAGGTTACTACGTCTGTTATGTTTGAAGGTGAGGACGATATCAAAGAGTAATAAGATTAATATAGCTGATAAAATAGGCAAAGGCTACAAAGAGTTCTGGAACAGTAAACACAGATACTTATGTGTCAAAGGATCTAGGGGTTCTAAGAAATCAACAACAGCCGCTATGAAAATTATTTATAAGATGATGCAATATCCATTATCCAATACCATTGTTATTCGTAGAGTATTTAATACCCATAAGGATTCAACATTTGCTCAATTAAAATGGGCAGTTTATAATTTGGGAGTTAGTCATCTCTGGAAGTTTTCAATGTCTCCTCTAGAAGCAACTTACACACCAACTGGACAAAAAATCCTGTTCCGTGGTATGGATGACCCAATGTCTATCACATCTGTAACTGTTGAGAAAGGATTTATAAACTTTGTATGGTTTGAAGAAGCATTCCAAATTATGAACGAAGAAGATTTTAACAAAGTTGATATGTCTATAAGGGGTATTTTACCAGATGGATATTATAAACAAATCATATTAACCTTTAACCCTTGGTCTGATAAACACTGGTTAAAGAGGAGATTCTATGACAATCCTGATGAAAATACTTTAGCATTAACTACTAATTATATGTGCAACGAATGGCTCGGTCCTGATGACATAGCAATCTTTGAAAACATGAAAGAAAAGAATCCTAGACGTTATAATATTGAAGGCTTAGGTAACTGGGGGATAGTGGACGGATTAGTTTATGAAAACTTTATTGAACAAGAATTTGATTATATAGAGATAAGTAAGAAGGAAAACATTAAATCTGTATTTGGATTAGACTTTGGTTATGTACACGACCCTACAGCATTAATATGTGGGTTGGTTGATACCCAAGCTAAAGAACTATACATATTTGATGAACACTATCAAAAAGCTATGACTAATAGTGATATAGCACAGATGATTAAATACAAAGGGTACTCTAAAGAAAAGATTATAGCTGATAGTGCAGAGCCTAAATCAATTGAAGAGTTGAGACAGGAAGGTATATCAAGAATTAAAGCCGCAGCAAAAGGACCTGACTCTATTAGAAACGGTATTCAACTGATTCAAGACTACAAAATTATAGTTCATCCTAAATGCGAGAATACATTACTAGAATTAAACAATTACGTCTGGGATACTAGAGAAGGTGTTATGATTAATAAACCTATTGATGATTACAATCACCTACTAGATGCCCTTCGATATGCTATGGAGGCAGTAAAACGTAGAGATGTTTTCATTACGGGCAAAGACTTTTATAACATATAAGAAAGGAGTAACTAATGCTAGATATAAAGCGTGTTAAAAAAGATTTAACTACACAAGAGATTGAAAAGTTAATTGAATCTCATAATTCCAAGATAAGTCATTACGAAGATCTGTATGATATGTATATAAATAACAACGATATTAAAAATAGAGTTAAAAGTGATTTATCTGCACCGAATAATAAAATAGCACACAGTTATGCTAACTACATTGTTACTGCATCTGTTGGTTATTTCATGGGTAAAAACATAGGCTATAGTATGCCTGAAGCCTATCATGCTGTATTCGATGATATCTTTAAGTACAATGATGAATCCTCTGTCAACATGAAACTAGCTATTGACTGTTCAATATTTGGTCAAGCTGTAGAAATATTATTTATGGATGAAAACAGTAATATTAGATTTGCACCTGTTGATATTAAAGAAATAATAGTTATAAGAACTCCTGATATACTAGGTGATATTCATACTGTTATAAGACATTGGGAAGAAGAAGATTTAATAGAAGATAAAGCTATGACATATGTAGAAGTCTATTATGAAGACAGAATTGAGAGATATGAGTATGAAAGTAACAGTACAGCGACTACACCAGAAGTAGAATCACATCCATTTACTGATGTACCGTTTGTTGTTTATGATAACAACGATAGCAAGATGGGCGACTTTGAACCTGTTATAGACCTTATAAATGCATATGACCAAGCACAATCTGATACAGCTAATGACTTTGAAGCTTTCACGGATTGTTATTTAGAAGTTAAAGGTGCAACTTTAGATGCAAAAGAGGCAGCTAAACTTAAAGAATTAAGAGTGTTTAACTTCCCAGATTCAGGTGGTGGAGTTAAATTCATTACAAAAGACATCAACGATTCTGCAACAGAACATTATAAAAATAGATTAGATAGTGATATTCATAAGTTTAGTTTTGTTCCTAACATGAGTGATGATAAGTTTGCATCAAATGCTTCTGGTGTTGCTATGCAATATAAACTAGCAGGATTAAACTATAAGACTTCAGTTAAAGAAGCTATGTTTAAAAAAGGTTTATTAAGACGTATCGAGTTAATATCTAACATAATCAACTTAAAAACTGATGGAGAAATAGGTATTGTTAAAGATGTTGACATCAGATTCACTAGAAATACTATTGATAACGTATTAGAGACAGCTGAATTAGTTAATATGATTACTAATATGATATCTAAAGAAACTACTATAGACCTATTAAGAGACATAATAGATCCAGAACAAGAAAAAATAAGACTTAAAAATGAAAAAGATTCCGAATTTGTTATTAAGGAAGAAGATGCGAGTGAAGATGTTAATAATGAGCAAAGCCTAGAAAATGAAGGTCCTGAAGAGGAGGAATAATTATAATGGATATTAGCTTCTGGTTTAAATACTTTGGTGTAACAATACCTACACTAATGATAACAAATTATTTAGGATGGACGAGCATACCATGGGTCCTATTAAAGATATCAGGAGGCGTCTTGGTAGGTATATGGGTATGGGTCTTGATTGTAGCAGCGTTAGTTGTAGCCAATGAAATTAAGAATAAGTGATGAATAAAATAATACATTGTCCGTTTACTTGGGGTGGACATTAAAGAAAACTCGGAAGAATAAATAGTCTACTTGGACTTTAAACAAGGAGGAAACACATGGATAACATAGATTTAACAATAGACAATCCTGAAAGTGTAGACGTACACAATGAGGAACCTGCAGAGCCTCAGAAACCACAGGAAAAGCTATTCACTCAAGAAGAAGTCAACAACATTGTTGAGAAGCGTTTAAATAAGGAGAAGAGTAAATGGCGTAATGAGGTAGACCAAGCGAAAAGACTAGCTGAAATGTCTGCTGAAGAGAGAGCCAAAGAAGAATTTAAAATGCAAAAAGCAGAATTTGAGAGAGAAAGAGCAGAATTTAATCGTGAAAGATTATTGCTTCAAACTCAGAAGGAATTAAGTGCGGCTAATGTACCTGTAGAATTTGCAGAAATGTTAATAAGAGACGATGCTGAATCAACTAAGGCAGCAATAGATAATTTTGCAGCTTTATATTCTCAATCAGTTGAGAAGGGTGTATCTAATAAGTTAAAAGGTAGACCTCCTAAAACTAAACAAACTAGTGCTGATGGTATTGATAGAGCGGCGTTTATGAAATTATCATTAGCTGAACAGCAAAAGATGGCTCGTGAAAATCCAAACAGATACAAGGAGCTGACTAAAAAATAATTAAAGAAGGAGAAAATCAGACATGCCAAAAAATCATGTTATATATGACAACTATGTTTTAGAAAACAAAGTTGAAGATATGTTAGAAACTATGCTGGCTGTTAGAAACTTAATGACTATAGATGATTCATTAGCTGCTAATGCTGGTATGAAAAAAATGATACACAGATATGACTACGAAGGACAAGTAGAAAGATTAGCTATGGGTGCAGGAAATACTGTATCTGGTAAAGTTACTTTCGTTGAAGAAGAATATGAAGTACAAGTTGCTCAACAACATTTTGCTTACTATGATGAACAAGCTATGAAAGACCCAATGGTTATAGAAGTAGGATTAAAAGGTGCAGCTACAACTATGGTAAATGATATGAACAATCAATTCTTTGCTGAATTAGAAAAAGCTACTATAGAATTACCTATAGCTGGTGAAGCTTTATGTTATGATGACATAGTTGATGCTATAGCTTTAATGCAAGTACAAAATACTATAGGTGGAGTTACTGCTGAAAACGAAGATGGTTTAGTATTATTAATAGGTACTGATTTAAAAGCTGAAATAAGAAAAGATGAAGACTTCAAAAGAGCTAACCAAGGTGAAATATTATTCTCTGGACAAGTAGGAAACATATGTGATATACCTGTTGTTCATTCTAGAATGGTTCCAGAAGGTACTGCTTACTTATTAACTAAACAAGCTGTTACTTTATTTGTTAAAAAAGAATCTGAAGTTGAACAAGAAAGACAAGCTAATATAAGACAAAATGATGTTTATTTAAGAAAAGTAAACTTATGTGCATTAACTGATGCTACTAAATTAGTTAAAATAAAAAAAGCATAGGGACTTACTCTTTGGCTCGTAGTGTGAGTCCAACAATAGAAGACCTTAACTCAATGACTAAGGCACAATTAAAAGAGCTGCTAGATTCATATAACATAAGTTATACAACTAGAAACAATAAGGCCGAGTTAATAGAGTTAGTTATTGATAATGTATTGGAAGGCGGGGACACGCCAAATGAATGAGATATTAGAAAAAATTAAGATATTAGCATCTATTGTAGATGATGCAAATGACGAAATACTTCAACTTCACATAGAGAATTCAATTAATGCTATACTGGTATATCTTAATCACCCAAATTTAACACAAGAAGAAATTATAAACAATTATCCTAATGCTATAATCCAATTAGTTAAAAGACAATACACCATAGAAGAACAAGGTCTTGTTGGTGTTACATCTATGAAGCAAGGTAATAGATCTGTATCATACTCTGACGCTATAAACTTACCTTATACTATAGATGAATCTATTAAGACTTTACTTCCTAAACCTTACGTGAGATTGTTCTAATGTTCTATAATAAATGTATTAATATTTACATTGAGGCAGAACCTGTTACTGATGAATATGGTATAGTGCGTAGAGGCGAATTAGAATTGGTTGATACACTAATGGTAGATGTACAGCCCATAAGTAAAAAGATAGCACAAGAAGAATATGGAATAGAAACAGGAGTATCCTGGCGAATATTCTCACCACTTAACATATACATACTACAAGGTGCTTACGTAGAGTATAGAGGAGTTATGTACAAAATATTAGATGGATTATTAGAGTGGGATGATTATATTGAATTTCTAGTTGGTGATATTGATGATAACAATTAAATGTGATTTAAAAGACCTTGAAAAAACACTGAATAAACTAGCTGAAGCTATTGAAGAAGCTTCACAAGAGGCATTAGAAGAAACACTAGATTGTATAAAGCAAGAAGCTAAAAGCATATGTCCAGTTAGAACAGGTGCATTAAAAGCTTCAATAGATTATAGGTTTGATAAACAAGAACTTTCTGGTGAAGTTTATGCAGGTGTGCCATATGCTATCTATGTTGAATTGGGTACTAGATATACGGCACGTCCATTCTTACATCCGTCATTTGAAGTAGGGAGAGCATTCTTTGAACAAAGATATCTTGAATTAATTGAGGAATCTATTAAAAAGATTGGAGGTTAGGCAATGATAGATATACGTAAATATATTGTTGATACAATAAGAAACTGTACTGGATTGCCTTGCTATTATTTGGCACCTCCAAAAGAGGCAGAGTTTCCATGTGTAGTTTATAACGAGGTAACTAATAGGGATTATGCTTTAGCTCTAGGAAATGAATATGCAAACATAGCTTATAACTTTACTGTTTATTCTCAAGAGCCAACAGATATCTTCACTATTGTTAATAATATAGATGATACTATGAAAGCAGAAGGATTTACAAAGGACTATAGTAGTCCTGATATGTACTATGATGAAGTGTACAGTAAAACAATTAGAATGAAAGCAATTATTAATCATAAAGGCGAAATATTTCATTAAAAAATAAAAATAGTCCATGGGACGTTAAACAAGAAAGGATTTTACAATGGCAAAACATAGTTCAATAGGAATTCAATTAGATGTAGGTGCAGTAAAAAATGTATCAGGATTAACTGACATACCAGATATGGGTGCAACTCCTGAAAAATTAGACGTTACTACTTTAGCAGATGATTGCAGACAATATATAAATGGTGTTAAAGACTTTGGTGACTTAGAGTTCACTTTCATATATGAATCAGGAGCAGATGGAAACTATGCTAAATTAAATGACTTAGTTGGAAAAGGACCACAAGATTGTGTTGTTAGATTCCCTGGAGAAAATGGAGCAACATTTACTTTCTCTGGTGAAATATCTTTAAGAATAATAGGTGTTGGAGTTAACGCTGTTATAACATTTGCAATGTCAGTTGCTTTACAATCTGAAATAGCAATGAACTAATTTTAAAAACCAAATAATTGGGGCCAGTTAATCTGGCTCCACCCCCCACCATTACCAATTAAAATAATAGTCCATAGGACTTAAAACAAGGAGCGGATCTTTTATGAAACCATATGTTGAACTTAAAGTTGGAGAAAAAGTTTTAAGATTAAAAATGAAAACAAGAGACGTAGTAGCTTTAGAAAAAGCACTAGGAAGAAGTCCTTTAAATATATTAATGGAAGCACAAGAAGGAGCATTACCTTCATTAGAAGATATGTTAATAATATTATCAGCATCATTACAACAATATGAACACGGTTATGATTTAAACGCTGTTTATGATTTATATGATGAGTTCGTTGATGCAGGAAATACTATGATAGATTTAATACCAATTATAATAGATGTATTATCAGTGAGCGGATATATTAAAATGAATTAATAAGAGAGACTAAAATGTTATACACACAACTAAAGATTGATGATTATCATATCTATAAGTTGAGATTAAATCTATTAGATGTAGTACAACTGGAACGTCTTTTCGGTGAGTCTCCACTGGAAATGTTACAAAAAACAAGTCAAATGAACGGGATATTTAATATTAGTATCGAAAAACTTGTATTTATATTGTACGCATCTTTACAGCATAATGAAATAAATTATAGCTTAAGTGATGCGTATGATATCTTTGATGATTTTACAGAGCATGTTGGAGGTATTGATACATTCTTATTTGTTCTAATGCGTCTGTTTACCGATATGGGATTTCTAGGTGATGATAGTGAATACTATGATGAAATAGTTGAAGAGGATACAGCTGATGAAGAAACTATTGAAGATGTAGTAGTTGAGGATATCACTTTAGAAACTAGATTTAAGCGACTACTTGTTAAATGCTTAGAATCTGGAATCACTGAAGAGTTCTTCTGGAATAGCACATACGGTGAGATGCTTAGATACATGAAAGCCTTCTCCGCTAGAATACAGCGAGAGAGACAAGATAAGGCTTTCTTTGATTATCAGTTGTCTAATTTAATAGGTATATCTGTTTCAAGACTGTTTGGATCTAGTAGTATGCCTGAAATACATGATGTATATCCTGGTATATTTAAACCTCCTAGTGAAGAAGAATTAATGAAATCAGAAGCTATGAAACTTCAAGCTAGAATGGAAGAATATGCGGCACATCATAATGCCAAAAAACAACTTAAAGAAATTGAAGAGTTGTATGGTATAAAACTTGATAGTCAATAGTGGACAATGTACTAAGTATAGAATAGTATGTTGCTCCACTATTTTTTTTTATTATTCTAAAATATTGTTTCGTTCGTTAACACCCTGATATCTTTAATATATGATATTAGTAATTAATAATATCAGGGTGTTATCGTTCAAAGAAAGGATGTGATTTAATGAACTTAGACGAGTTAAAGATTAAGATATCCATTGAACTAGATGACCTTAACAGTCAGCTTAATGACATAACTAAGAGCATTAACAAAACATTTGGTGCTAAAAATACTAAGAAGTTAATGCAGGATAATCACAAGGTAATCAAGTCTGAATCTAAAGATATTAACAAAACTCTTAGTGAAGCATTTGATTTAACAGATGCTATGAGAGATATTAAGCGTACAGTTAGAGAAACTTTTAGCGACATCCGTAGAGAGGTTAATAAGCTTAAGAGTGATATGAATCTTAATGGAGAGATAAGAGTTACAGGTAGTTCATCTGTATCTAATTCGTCACAAGGTTCAGCAGGTACTGGTGCTATCATTCAGTCCCAAAATTATAATGGGGCGATGATAACAAAAGCAGTAAATGAAATGAAAAAATCTAATGATGATAACAGCTCTCGTGTAGAATCTTCATTGAGAGATGTGGCTGAGGCACTATCATCATTATCAGTAAAACTAAATGGTACAAGTAATGGTAGTTCTTCACATAATAAGGACATTAATGCCGATGCAGTAATTAAAACTACTTTTGATATGGCTGATGATGAATTAAGAAGTAAGCTTAGTGAAATAGAAAGAAGTACTGAACTTAATATTGGAGTATCTGTAGACACATCAGAAGTTAGTAATGAATTAAATTCTATAGACTCTAACGATATTGAAGTTGGAATAAGACTATCAGGAGATTCTATATCACAACTTGATTCAGAATTAGATTCTTTAAATGTTCCTCAAATAGAATTAGAGGCTATTGTTAATGTATTAGACAATGCAGAAGAACAGTTGATTTCAATAATAGATTCAGTAAATATTCCTTCAATAGAAGCTGCTGTTGAAGTAGTTGATGATGTAAAAGAACAAATAGATTCTATTATTGATAGCATATATTCTACAGTTGAAATTGAAACTGAGATAATAGACACTGATGCTCAAAGTCAACTGGATTCGATAGCACAAAGCTTAGATGCAGAGGCAGAGATTATTGCTAGAGTAGTAGATGAAGACTGTCAAAGCGAGCTAGATTCTATAGCTCAAAGTTTAAATTCTGAAGCTGAAATAATAGCTAATGTAGTTGACGAAGACTGTCAAGGTGAACTTGATTCCATAGCTCAAAGCTTAAGTGCAGAGGCAGAAATAACAGCTAAGGTAGTAGATGAAGATTGCCAAAGCGAACTTGATTCTATAGCTCAAGGATTAGATGCAGAGGCAGAGATAACTGCTAAAGTGGTTGATGAAGACTCCCAAGAGCAGTTAGATGATATTGCTAAAAGTCTAGAAGCTGAAGCAGAAATAAATACTAAAGTGATAGATAACGATACGCAAGAACAAGTTAATACTATAACTAGAAGTATTGAATCTGAAATACAAGTTAAAATGGCTGTTGATGGTAGCACTATAAAAGAACAGTCTCAACAAGCCATAAGTAGTTTAGATGAACAAAGAATAAAAGTATTCTACGAATTAGGTAATGATATCCAAAATATAGTTAATGATTCTCTTAGAACTGTAGAAGCATCAAAGGCACTTGAATTTTTTATAGACCAAGAAGCTTTACAACTTAAAGCTAATGAGGCTATTAATAAACTAAGACTAGATGCTGTTACTGTAAGATTACAACCTGAAACAGTTAAAGCATCTTCAGATGAAAAACTAATGGGGTCTAATAATCCTAGAATAAAAGTTAGTGAAAAAGCTACAAATTCGAAGGACTTTTTAGAAAATAAGGTACAAGATTTTGCCAAACAAATAAGAGGACCAATATCTTTTGAAGAGGCAAATAAAGAAATTAAAGTTACACAAGAACTGTTAAATAAAGTTAAAGCTCAAGTAGAAGAAATAAGAAAAAAATCTAAGATAACTATTAAGATGTCTAATGCAGATGGTTCAATAGTTGAATCAAGTGTATATGATAATTACGTATCAGAGTTCAGAAAATGCGAAGAAGAACTAGTAAATGTAAGAAGCTCATTTGAAGATCTAAGACGTGAAGTTGCAGATAGTGATATTAAAGATAATAGGGGAAGCTTATTCAGTGCTATTAATGCTGGAAGCAGCGAAGCAAGAAAAGAAATAAAATCTGTTATAAAAGAGATTGAAAAACTTAATACCAAATATGAAGAATCAAGTGCAATTGCAATTGAAAAACCTACTAAAGAAGATAAACCAAAGAGTAGTATTAAAAAACCAAATAAAAATTTAGAAAATTTCATACCAAAAACTAGACCAAAAACAAAAGCTCCTGAAATAGAAATAGACACAGATGAAAACCTTTCTAATATTATACCTGATGATGTACTTATTAAAGTAGAAGAGGTTTCAAATCAAGTTAAAAATTCTTTAGGCGATGCATTCACTAGAGTAAGAGAAACAGTTAGTAATGAAATAGAAGGCATTGAGAAATCACTTAAACATTTAAATACATTATATTCTTCATTATTTGGAAGAAGCATTATTGGTCCAACATTCAAAGGCGACTTTGAATTATACAATAGAACTATGAATGAAGCAGTTGATTCTGCTGAAAGATTACAACGATATATCAATGGTTTAAATGGTGCTGAATTCAATATCGGTGATAAAGCAAAACCTTCATTATTTATAGATGATAATGCAGAAAACTTTAAAGAATTTGGCAATAGTGTTAGCAATGAAATTGATGACATTAAAAAGCAATTAGAACATTTAGCTACGCTATACTCTTCACTATTTAGTAGAGGAGAAACAAGTAAAACATTTGAATATGATTTTGGTATATTTAACAAAAAACTAAATGAATCTATAGGTAAAATTGAGACGTTCAGAAGTTCAATGAACAACTTAAGCAACAACGTTGGATTCAAGAATCTAGTTCCTGATGACATAGTTCCTAATGCAGGATTACCTATGGTTTATGATGATGCTTTAAATGAAAAATTCTCTTCAATTAAAAAGAGTATAAACGATGCTTATGAGGCTTTAGCTCCTCTTAGAGCAAGTATTGCTTTATTATTCAAAGAATTAGGAAATCCTGATAACAGCGAAGCAATGTTAAAAGGGTTAGATGATAGATACAAAAGGGTTAATAAGTTAATATCTGATGTTCAATTATACAACAAAGGCTTTGTATCTGAAGATGACCTTCCAATGCTAGAAGCTTTAAATGAAGAAGTTCTAGCTCTTAAACAAAATATAATACAAATAGAAAGCACTTCTCATGCAGGATGGCTTGATGTTGACACCAATCATCTAGATCAAGCTATAAAACTTACTGATTCTTTAATAGACAAGATTAAAAAACAAAAAGAAGAAGCTATAAAAGCTGAAGGAGTTAAGGCTGAAGAAAGTAAACCTGAACCTGAAGATGATAGAGCTATAGCAGCTAAAGAATTAGCAAGACTAGAGGCAGAGATAGCAGAAGAAGAAGCTAAGAGAGAAATAATTTTAAGCCAACTTGAACAAAAATACAAAGAAATAAATAAAACTATATCTGCTGTACTTCTAGTAAACAAAGGAATTGTATCAAAAGAGGACTTACCTACAATAATAAAAATAAATGATGAAGCTAGAGAATTAAAAGAAAATCTTACACGTCTAGAAGTAGCCGACCCTAATCTTGACTTAGATACTAAACAATTAGATAAATGTATAAAACTTACAAATGATCTTATAAGTAAGATTAATAAAATAGGAGAAGCTGAAGAAGCAGCAGCAAAAAAACAAGCTGACTCCTTAGCAAAAGCTCTTGAAAAAGCTAAACAGGATAGAGAAAAAGCTGCAAAAGAGGAAGAGAAGACAAGATTAAAAGCAATAAAAGAACAAGAGGCTGCAGAATTAAAAGCTGCAAAAGAAGCTGAGAGAGCAATTAAAGCTAAAGCTGCAGAGGAGGCTAAAGCAGCAAGAGAGGCTGAGAAGGCGGCTAAAGCCAAAGCAGCAGAAGAAGCTAGAGCCGCAAAAGAAGCTGAGAGAGCAGCTAAGGCGAAAGCAGCAGAAGAAGCTAAAGCAGTTAGAGAAGCTGAAAAGGCAGCAAAAGCTAAAGCTGCGGAAGAACAAAGAGCAGCAAGAGAAGCTGAGAAGGCAGCTAGAGCTAAATTCGCTGCAGAACAAAAAGCTGCAAGAGAGGCTGCTGCATTACAAAAAAGATTAATTAAAGAACGATTAGCCGCAGAGAGAGCTGCTAAAGCTGAAGAAAAAGCACTTAACGACAGGGCAGGAAAATCAATAGCTTCTGCACGAGAACTTATACTTAGAAGCAATAAAAATTCATTAGGTAGTGTACAATCTTTATTTGGAAATCAAGACTTCTTAATAAATGCTGATTTCAGTATGTGGGAAGCTGCTTTACTTGAAGCTAAACAAGACTTATTAGATTGGAAAGAAGATACTGAAGAATTAAAAAGAACTGGTATTAAGATAGACGACAGTGATTTAAAAGAAAGTTTAAAAATTGTAGACGACTTATTAAAGAAACTAAAAGACGCTCAAGGGTTAAAATTAAAAAACATCAAGGTTGGATTTGAATCTGACTTTAGTGAACTTAAATCTGAAATAAAAAATCAATTATCAGAAGTTCAATTATTAATTGACAATGTAGATATGCCTTTAGACTTTAACACTAATGAATCTAAAGTTCAATTAGATCAGCTTAAAACAATGTTAAATGAAATGAAAAAACAAATACCTGATCTTAAATCAGAACTTGGAGCTGAAGGGTTAAAACTTAAAGTTGAAACAAGAGACATAAATGATTGTTTAAATCTAATAAGCAAGTTAGAAGGTAAGTTAGATGAATTAGAACAATCAAGAATAGACATTCAAGTAGATACTGGTGACGTCAGAGATGCTGTAGAAGAAATACAAAATGCTGTAGGCGAAATGCAAAATGCTGTATCTGGAGTTAAATCTGGTAACTTTACAACTAGAAGACCAGTTCAATCTGGTGGTTTCTCTACAACACCTGGAGGCACTGTTGGTTCTGGTGGAGCAGGTGGAGGAAGATATACAAGACCAAGTTCTGGAAGCTTTACAACACCACCTCCTGAACAACCTAGAGGTTATACTCCAACTGATACTGGTATGGACTTTAATGCTCATGTTTTAGCACATCAAGCAGAACAAGTTAAAGCTATACTTGATAAATTAAAGAATGCATTTAAAGATTTAGGTGGAAAAATAAATCCTATATTGAAGAACTTAGGAGCAAAAATAAAAGACGGATTAAAAAACCCATTAAATAAATTAGTTAATACTTGTAAATCAGCATGGAACAAGATAGCAAATACATTTAAAAAAGGTGCCAAAGAATCTAACAGAGCTATGGATAATATGGGTGGCACTATAAAACAAATGTTAAGATCTTACTTCTCATTATATACTATAATTCACTGGGGAAGAGAAGCTATACGTGTTACAGAAGACCAAATGCAAAGTGAAGCTAAGTTAGTATCAATAATGAAGAATAAGATGAACGCTGCTAAATCAGAAGTTAATGCTATAAGACAAGTTATATCTGCACAACAACAGCTAGGTGTAGTAAGCGACGAAGCACAATATAGTGCAGCACAACAACTTGCAGTATTCTTAAAATCAACTAAAGCATTAGAGACTATGCTTCCTGCAGTTAATGATATGATAGCTATGGAACATGGTGCCAATGCATCTGTAGACCAAGCAGCAGACGTAGCTAGAAAACTTGGAGAAGTGTTATCTGATGGTCAATTCTCAGAACTTCAAGAATCAACAGGTATAACTCTTACTAAAGCAGAAGTAGAAGAGTTTAAGAAACTACAGACTGAAGAAGAAAGAGCAGCAGCATTAGCTAAGATAATCAGAGATAGAATAGGGGACATGAATGAAACCCTTGCTAAAACTCCTTATGGAGCAATGAGTCAATTAAAGAATAACTTTAAAGACTTAATAGCAGTAAGTGGTGCTTTTATAGTTAATGCTTTACATCCAATGGTTAATGTTTTAAATAAAATAATAGTAGCTTGTACTAATGCAATTAAAGCATTAGGTAGTTTATTTGGATTTGATATGACAGGTACTTCTCATATTGAAGACACTATGCAAGACTACAAAGATACTACTGATGCTATTGAAGGGGCTACTGATGCTCAAGAAAAATTCAAGGGTAGTTTAATGGGCTTCGATGAAATCAACGTATTATCTGACAAAACTGAAGAAGCTGCAGATGATAGATACGCAGATGATTTAGGAACTACAGGAGAAGTTGCTGGACCTGTTATAGAGGATATCAATAACGGCGCTTTAGATATGATGAGCGAAAAACTTAAAGCGTTCTTAAAAGAAGTAGCAGAACCTTTTATAGCAGCTTGGGATAACTTAGGCGATAGATGGAAAAAAGCTTGGGCAGATTTAGTTGAATCAATGAAGAATTTCTGTGATTCTTTAAATTCATTATTAAAATCAGTTTGGGATAATGGTGGTAAAGAATTCGTTCAACATTTAGCAGAGCTAGGTTTAGCATGTGGTATAGCAGCTATGGAGATAGGTGGAACTATACTTGATGCACTTTCTAAACTTTGGGAACACCTAGACCCTGAAAAGAATATGCACACTCAACGTTTAATAGATGTACTAAATGAAGTATCAGTTAAATTAAGAGACTTCATATTAGGCTTAAATGAACATCTTGAAAGTTTATTAGAGCATGGTGGACAAGAAGTATTAAATGCTATGGGCGATTGCTTCATGGACTTAGCAGCAGCAGGCGTAAATGCATTTGGAGTTTTAATAGATGCTATTGACGGCTTAATAGACCATTTAGACCCTGCTATTAATGAAAACACTCGTAATATGCTACAAGCCTTAGCAGATATGTTCCATGCAACAGGACAAGCGGCTTGGGATTTCTCTGAGCTACTTAAATCGGCTTTAGCAAACGGTGGACAAGATATGCTTAACGCCTTTGGTGATATGGTAATGAATCTTGGAGAGACAGTTGCTAGAGTTATAACTACTATGATGGAATCATTTAGCGCATTCTTTGACTATATAGACCCTGCTAAGAATGACATCACTAAAGCTATGATGAAATCTTGGGAAGAAGCTTTCCTTGCTATAGGAGATGCGGCATTACAATTTGCAGAGTTATTTGAATCTGTAATGGGCAATGGTGGTCAAGAAGTTCTTAACAAACTAGGAGATGCATTTAATAGTTTAGTAGGATTAGCAGGTACAGCAGTTCAAGAAATAGCTGATGCTATGAATGGCTTATTTGAGCATTTGGATCCTAAGACTAATGAATTTACACAAGGCATGCTTAAAGCTTGGCAGGATGCGTTCGATGGTATTTCTGAGACGGCTAAAACTATAGGCGAAGTGATAGGCTCTGCAATGGATAATGGTGGCCAAGACATAGTTAATGCTATTGGAGATTTAGGTGTTAGAATAGTAGAGGCATTTGGTAAAATAGTTGATGAAGTAGCAGGTTGTGTAGGAGAATTATTTAAACACTTAGACCCAGCAGAAAATGAAATAGCAAAAGGCGCGCTAGAAAGCTTTGAATATTTTATTGACTCTATAGGAAACTTCGTAGACTCATTATCAGACGCTCTAGGTACATTCATGGATAATGGTGGACAAGAGTTTGTTAATAACATAGGTGACATAATAGCAATAATAGGTGACTTAGCATTTACTATAGGTGGAGACATATTAAATACAATATCAGCATTTATGGATTCTTGGTTAGGACATGCTGTTATTTCTACTTGTGCTACAGCTTTAGAGTTAGTGTCTGAAGTTCTTAAAGGTTTACTAGAAATATTAGAACCATTAAGTCCTATCATATCAGGAGTTGTAACAGCTATTGGTGGATTCGTAGTAGCACAAAAAGTTGTAGGCTTCATACAAGGAATAGTAACTGCATTCCAAGCTATTTCAGGCGCAGGTGGCGTTCTGGCTATTGCTCAGGGTGGTTTCTCAGCACTATGGGGAGTATTGGCTGCAAACCCTATCGCAGCAACAGTGGCAGCCATAGTAGGTATAGGTACAGCTTTAGTTGCTCTTTATCATGAATGTGAAGGTTTCAGAGAGTTCATAGATGGCATTCTTGAAGGTTTCCAAAACTTATCTAATGAGATTAAAGAAGCTTTCAGTACTTTATTAGAAGATGTTAGAAACATATTTGGAAATGTTATAGACATTATAGTTGGTATCTTTACTGGTGATGGAGAAAGAGTTGGTACAGCAGTTCGTGAATTAATAATCAACATAGGCGACTTGCTATGGGATTTAAGT
>JAZKZQ010000234.1:0-8868 GCA_045612745.1 Cellulosilyticum sp.
TTATTTATTAATTTATTTATGCTTCTGTATAATCATATCAGGTATATGCACAGGCACTTCTTTAGTAAGACTTAGCATATTCTCTGTCACCTTACATTCATATGCTAATATTTTAACACCTTTTTGATTTGCTTTATATAATGCTTGGGCAAATTGAGGGTCACGTGCTACATGTGGCATAAAATACCTGATATTTTCCATTTGAATAACAAATAGTATATAGGCCTTATAGCCATCCTCCACAGCTTTGATGAGCTCCTCCACATGCTTGGTGCCTCTTTCTGTTTTGGCATCTGGAAACATAACATAGTCTTCTTGTTCCAGGGTTGCACCTTTTATTTCCATATAAGCTTCCTGATCTTGAGACTGTATATAAAAGTCAAAGCGTGAATTCCCATAAGTCTTCTCACGCTTAATATTAATAAGTGGTGCTATCATATTAGGCAGTTGAAGTTTCCCTTCCCTAAGGGCTTCTTCTACCACTGTATTTGGTGCTTGAGAATCGATATTTACAAGCCTCTCACCCTTTTGTACTGTAATGAGTGAGTACTTTGTTTTACGATTTGGATTATCATGAGCTTGTAAATAGACTCTTACACCTGGCACCAATAATTCTCTGCAGCGCCCTGTATTTTTCACATGAACCTTTTCAAGAACCCCATCTACCTCACAATATGCTATAAAACGATTAGGTCTTTCTTTGAAAATTGCTTCTTTAATTTCTCCGTAATACATGGCATTTCTTCTTTCCTTTAGGATTATTCCTATTTTTCATAAACCGAAGGGTCAAGTATCCCAATGTAAGGTAAGTTTCTATAAAGCTCTGCATAGTCAATACCGTAACCTACAATAAACTGGTCTGGCACATCAAAACCAACATAATCTACCTCTACATTTTGCTTGCGTCTTGATGGCTTATCTAATAATGTACAAATTTTTACACTTTGTGGATTTCTTGAAAGTAAATTTTTCTTTAAATAATGAAGGGTTAAGCCACTATCAATAATATCTTCTACAATAAGTAAATGATAATCTTCTACACTTTCATCTAAATCTTTAATAATACGTACAATGCCAGAAGACTCTGTAGCATTACCGTAACTTGAAACAACCATAAAGTCCATCTTTAATGGCAAATCTATCTGTCTTACTAAATCACTTGTAAAGATATTAGAACCTTTTAAGATTCCAATTATCATTAAATTTTTACCTGCGTAATCTTTTGTAATCTGTGCACCTATTTCTGCTACACGTTTTTCTAATACTTCTTGTGAATATAAAACTTCTGCAATATCGCGTTTCATATCAATCTCCTTGTCTTATATATCGAACTTTTTCTACATTATATCACAAAATGTTCGATTTGCAAACTAACCTACCTACATTTTTGTACTAAATTATTTCCCTTCTACGCCACTATAATTTTGAATAATAGCTTCTGCGACTTCAATACCATCTACAGCTGCCGATGTAATACCACCTGCATAACCAGCACCTTCTCCTGCAGGATAAAGTCCCTCAATATTACTCATATATGCCTCATTACGTGGCATACGCACAGGTGATGAACTTCTTGTTTCAAACCCTGTAAATACTGCCTCAGGATGTGCAAAAGCTTTCATCTTTTTACCAAAAGCTTCCATCCCCTCACAAATAGCCTCTGCCATGAATTCTGGAAGTGCTTCACGCATATTTACAAATTTCACCCCTGGCTTATAACTTGGTTTAACAACTCCTAGTTTTGTTGTTGGTACATTATTTAAAAAGTCACCTACAAGTTGTACCGGTGCTTTATAATCAGAACCGCCCAGTTCAAAGGCAAGTTTTTCAAGTTCTCTTTGAATTATAACACCAGCTAGTGGATGCTCACTTGGATAATCTTTTGGTCCTACATTCACTAAAATCGCACTATTAGCATTTGCCGCATCACGGGCATGTTCACTCATTCCATTTGTCACAAGCATATTTTCTTCTGAGGCAGAAGCAATGACATAACCTCCTGGACACATACAAAAACTATATACTGTACGTCCATTTTCACAGTGATGTACTAATTTATATTCTGCTGCTCCTAATTTTTCATGGTCTTTATATGCACCATATTGGGATTCATTCACCCAATCTTGTAGATGCTCAACACGCATTCCCATAGAAAATGGTTTTTGCTCCATATGCACTTTTGCATTATAAAGCATCTCAAACGTATCACGAGCACTATGTCCAATAGCTACAATACAGTTTTCAGTATCAATACGCTCACTGCCGTTTACCTCAACACCACATACTTTCCCATCTTCAATAAAAATATTAGTCACTTGACTATTAAAACGGTATGTCCCACCAAGTTCAATAATTGTTTTACGAATGTTTTTCACAACATCTCTTAAAATATCCGTTCCTACGTGTGGCTTATTCTTATATAAAATACTTTCAGGTGCCCCTGCAATTACAAACTCTTCTAATACTTTATGACAACGTTTATTTTTAATTTGTGTTGTAAGCTTCCCATCAGAGAAAGTTCCTGCCCCACCCTCTCCAAATTGAACATTAGATTTTGGGTCAAGTACTCCTTCCTTCCAGAAACGCTCAATATCTTTCACACGTTCATCTACACTACTACCACGTTCTAATAAAATCGGACAAAATCCTTGTTGTGCTAGCATTAAAGCTGCAAATAAACCACTAGGGCCACTTCCTACAACAACAGGTGGATTTTTCATTACCTTATTTCCTTTAGGTGGACATACATATTGATTGCTTGCATATTTTAAGTTTGGAAACTTCTCTAAAAGTTTCTCATCTTTAGTCGTCTCTACATCTACTGTATAAACTAATTTGATATCATCTTTTTTTCTTGCATCTACAGCTTCTTTAAAAATCATATAACTTAAAATATCCGCTGTTTTTATCTTTAATTTCTTAGCAATTTTAACCGGTAATACGGTAATATCTTCATTTAAATCTAGTTTTATATCTTGTACTCTTATCATTGTTATTCCTCACTTTATTTACTACTACTAAGCCCTGCTAGATATCCAGTTGACCATGCCCATTGTAAATTATAACCACCACAGTCACCATCTACATCTAATACCTCTCCGGTAATATAAAGATTAGGTGCCTTAAGGGATGCCATAGTTGTTAAGTCAACTTCTGTTATATCAATTCCTCCAGCTGTTACCTGTGCATACTTATAACCTCTTGTTCCTTCTGTTTTAAATGGAAAGCCTTTTAAAACTTTTGCTAAGCGCTCTACTTCCTCATATTCTAAAGTATCACAGGTTCTATGGATACCACTTATTTCAGCACATTTTAAAACTGGCACAATTACTCTTTTGTGTAAAAATCCCATAAGCAATAATTCTATAGTACGATTTGGTTTAACTCCAATACGTTCATAAATCATTGCTACTACATCATCATAACTTTGTTCCGGTACTAAGTCTAGTGTTACTACTGCTTCTTTTTTTCCAATATATGCTCTCGAAATATTACGGCTAATCTGAAAGATCGCCGGTCCTGAAAGGCCATCTTCTGTAAATAATACTTCGCCGTACTCTTGGCGCTCACATTTACCATTTACATAAGCACTAGCAATAGCTTTTACCTTCGTCCCCTTCATCATCTTACAATAAGGTGAACCTGATAAAGCATGTACTAAAATTGGATAAGTAGGTGTCATACTATGACCTAGCTTTTTAAGTATTTCATAACCTAAGCCATCACACCCTAAACTAGCATTTGCAAGTCCTCCTGTAGCTACAATAACCTTTTCAGACTCATAGCATTCTCCACTTTCTGCAAATATTTGCCATACATTCTTTTTATGCTTAAGTCCTACTACCTTAACTTCTGTTAAAATATCTACACCTAAATCCTCAAGCTCCATACGCAGTACATCTACAATACTATTTGCTTGCTCAGAACGTGGATATACCTTTGTTCCCTCTATAAGTGGCTCAATTCCTAATTCTTTAAAAAAGTTTTCTGTTTTCTCATAGTCAAACTGCTTAATAGGCCCAAATACTTCTTTTCGACTTCTACTATGATAATTCTCTGGTTTAAGACTTGTATTGCTCACATTACAACGTCCATTTCCTGTAACCAATATCTTCTTACCAATACGATTAAGTCTTTCTAATATAAGCACACTTTTACCTGCTCTTGCTGCTGTAATAGCTGCCATCATCCCTGAGGAGCCACCACCTATAATAATAATATCTTTCATTATTTACCCCTTTCTAAACAAACAATAAGGCCACCATTTGGTAGCCCTAGTCTTGTTTATTTGCTTCCTTATATGCTTCAAACATTCTATCTATTTCATTAGGATTTTGAATAAGTATTTCCTTATCCTTTTCTGAGATTTTAAACTTGTGTCCCACTAATACACTATATTCATCACTGGAACACTTATCTTCTGCCGAAATACCTAAATCTATAAAATTATTATGATTGTCAGCTTCAATAATACCTATAGAGCCTTTACTATCAACTGTGATAATATACTTATCAGCATTTGCATTGCCCCTAATAGCTTTTACAACCTTTTGTAAAACAACTTCCTTTTCATTAAACTTAACTACTTCATAATCTACAAAGCGTTTTTGAATGCTTTGTTCATCTTTGCCTAAAAGTATCATGGCCGGAATTGTTGTCTTTTCTATAACTTTGTGGCTTTCATCTACAGTCTCTACTGTAATCTTTGTATAAATCTCAATACGAGGCACTTCTTCTTTTACTTCCACTAAAGTATTAGTACTTTGTTCATTTCGGGCTACTGCTGTACCTGTCTCGGGTGTTGGCATTTGTAAACTAATAATTAAGTACGCTCCTATGAAAAAAAGAAGAAATGCAACGACACCAATGAGTAATGTTAAATAATATTGTTTTTTCTTCAGCATTGCACTTCACATCCTTTGAATAATTTAACTTATTGAGATTATGTGTAAAATCTCAAATTTTATACACAGAATGTGAAATTTTTTAGAATTTTTAATAAAATTTATGTTTTGTTAAGTAAACGCACAATTTTACTACCACCTGGTAGCATCATTAAATCTGATTTGGTAATTGTTTTTGTTATAATTCCTACTACAAAATAGATGACAGCTGCCACTGGCATAATGATAATAATTGCTAATTTAGAACTTAAACCAAGGCTTGTCATTCCTATATAAATCGGATAGGAAATAGCCCCCATCAACACTGCACTAATGATAGGTCTTACAAGTAATTTATTCCAATTAAGTTTCATTTCTAACGCTTTACACAGATATACGATATTTAAAATTGCATAAATTAAGTAACAAATAGTTGTACTATGAATGAATCCAAAAATATTTAATGCTGGTATCTGCAAGAATATCACATTGATAATAACTTTTATCCCGCAGGCAAGAACTGCATTAATTGTAGGAATACGTTGCATTGACATCCCCTGTAGTATTCCAGCACTCAGCTGTGCTAATGCTATAACTAAAATACCAATTGCCCCTTGCATTAAAACTTCTGAACCAGCTGTATCCCCGTGAAGTAATAAGAAAATTGGTTTTGCATATAATATAAATCCTACAGCACACGGTGTTGCTAGAAGCATACCTACTTTTAAAATGAGCCTTACCTTCTTACGAATTTCCTTAAAATCACCTACTGAAGATGCAGCTGCAATAGCTGGTACTGCTGCAAGTCCCAACTGCATCACAAGACTAGCCGGAATATTCATAAAAGTACCGTATTGATAACTCATTTGACCACTTAATTCACTTACTACCTGCTTTGTGTCCATCATAGCTGCTCCTGCTACAGGTATTAAGTTTAATGTACCTTGACTACGTAATATATCTACTGCCCTTGGTAAATATTTTGAAATCATGGACTGGTCAATGAATGTCATAATCGAAAAAATAGATGTACTAATAATAACAGGAATCATCATTCCTAAAATTTGTTTTAAAATTGTTCCCGTTGATTCATAAGTATACTCTATACTTTGGGCAATATCTCTCTTGATACTTGGACGCTTTCTTTTGTACATTAGCATTAACACAATAAAACCTGCAATTGCTCCTGCACCTGTCCCAAGAGCACTACCTGTTGCACCATATACTAATGAAGTTTTAACAAGTATTGAAGCTAAAAGTACGCTAAAAATAACATTCACAATTTGCTCAATAACCTGAGAAATAGCTGTTGGTGACATTTCCTCATTGCCCTGGAAATAACCTCTCATCACGGCTAAAGTTGTGGCAATCATAACCGTTGGTGCTAAGGCACGAATTGGTAGTACAACCCCTGGCTGTGATGGGAAAAAGCTTGCTTGTATCCACTCTGCCCCAAACCACATACCCAGTGCTAAAATAAATGCCCCCCCTAAACAGTAAATCAGTGCAATGTGAAAAACACGCTGTGCTTCACGATGTGCGCCTGCTGCTTTACGCTCAGCAATAAGCTTTGATAAAGCCCCCGGAATAGCAATAGCTGTTAGTGTTAAAATCATGGCATATACAGTATACGCAACACCATAAAGTGAATTTCCATCATCACCTAAAATATTACGAATTGGAATACGATAAAGCATCCCAATAATACGGCTTACAAGTACACCAATACTTAAAATCATTGCGCCTTTCATAAGGCCCTGTTTTTTCTTTGTATCTTCCATATCATTCCTCTGCTTTTTCTATCAAATTATATTTACACTAAAACTTATTTTATCATATTTTCTTAGCTAGTACACCTTTTTTCCAACTATTTTTACAACACCACTCAAAAAAATTAGGCGTAGCCTATAACCCTACGCCTTCACCTTACCTTTGCATTCCTTATTCTCCACTATTAACTTTTAACTTCTTAATCTTCACTTTACCTTATTTACCATATGATATTTACCTTTTTTCCCCTCTTGGAAACTCTGGTAGTAAATATGCAATAGGCTCTCTCTTTAAAATCATCTCATAGCGCATACTAATCTCAGGATACTGTTTATGAAAGATCACAAACTTCTCAATCGTCTTAAGACTTTCATAAGACAAGTACTGTTGCATAGCTTCTTTTTCAGTTTCCCTGTTCTGCTGAATATGAAGTATGTCTAAAAACTCATCAATGAGCTTATTTCTAGCAATCAAATATTCTGCCACCTGCATGCCTTGCTCTGTAAGACGTAGCGGCTGATATGCAGAGTAAGTAATATATTTTTGGTAATGGAGGCGCTGTAGCGCTTGCACAGCTTTTTGTAATGATTGATTCATTTCTCTTGCGATTTCAGTGCTTTTTAATTCTTTCTCTACTTGCACCTTATCATAAATGCACAGTAAATACTTTTCTAGACTGGCAGATAACATGCGCATTTCCCCTTTTAAAATAGTCACAATAAATATATGCCAGCTTTAACCAATACATGAATATAATTTATAATTTCCCAATTTATCAATTGACACACCATACATTGCATATTAAAATTGTGAAGAGGTTATCTTAACATAAAGGAGGTGAAATAATGTCCAACATCGTACTTATTAGCGATAGTTCTTGTGATTTACCAAAGGCTCTTGTTTCTCAATATAATGTGGAGATTATTCCCTATTACGTTTCTTTTGATCAAGAAACATATTATCGTGAAATTACAGAATTACCACTAGTAGACTTTTATAAAAAGTTACGAGCTGAAAAGATTTTCCCAAAAACGTCTTTGCCTTCAATCAATGATTATATGGAACGTTTTTTACCACATGTAGAAGCTGGAAAAAGCATCATTTGTGTTTGCTTATCTGGCCATTTTAGCGGCTCTTATAACGCCGCCGTAAACGCACGTGAACTTATTTTAGAAAATTATCCTAATGCACAAATCGAAATTATAAATTCTTTAAATGCTACAGCTGGTGAAGGTGTATTCGTTCAAGAAATTGCACGTATGATTGAAGCAGGCCTTAATTTTGACAAAATCATTGAAACAGCTTATAAACTTCGTGAACACGCAAGAATATTCTTCTTTGTAGAAACACTTGAGTATTTAGAACATGGTGGTCGTATTGGTAAGGCTTCCGCTCTTCTTGGTACAATGCTTAATGTAAAACCAATCATCTATCTTCAAGATGGTCTACTTTTCCCTGGTGGTAAGGTCCGTGGTACTAAAAAAGCTTTTGCCAAGGTTGTCGAACTGACTAAAGAATATGTGGGTTCAAATCCACAAGATTACAACTATATGATTGCCCAAGCTGATAATTTAGAATATGCCCAAGTAATGCATGAACTTGCTGAAGCTGAACTTGGGATTACAATTCCATCACTCTACAGCTTTATTGGTACAACCATTGGTGTATATACAGGACCTGATGTTGTAGGAATATGCGTTATTCCTAAATACGAATCTTATATCTAAGCATTCGCTATGCTTTAGATATTTATTCATATGATTATTAATAACATATTTTATATAGATTAAAGGTCTATGGCACACTTAACTTTGCCATAGACCTTTTTTATTTTATGTACTTCATCCTACTAGCCATTATTTTTGATTCCTTTAATGTCAACCATAGGTACCTTAAATCCATAATAGACTGCTAAAAAACCTAAAATTTCTGATGCTGTAAAAGGTGGAAATAGTTTTACATTGGTACGATAATAACTTATACCATCTAGTGCTAATATAACTTGTGCTAATATAAGTACCACATATTGTACTCGTAATTGAATATTTTTATAACGAATAAAACCAATTATACATAGAATAATCATAATTGTTACAAAGCTGCCCTGTACAATACTTAAATATAGTGGAAATGGTTTTACAAGTTCAAGTGTATAACCATAACTTATACCTTGTACAATTTGTGTAGGTTGTCTTACAATAACATAAACATAAAA
>JAZKZQ010000235.1:0-6692 GCA_045612745.1 Cellulosilyticum sp.
AAATTATTAACTGCACTAATGAGTGCCTTAATGGATGCTTTCATAATATCATGATCAATACCACAGCCCCACTTTGTTTGATGATTTTCACTATTGATTCCCACATAAGCTACGGCTTCAGCTTTTGAACCTGTTGTTAGTGCATGTTCTTTATAACTTAAACTATCATATTTTAATTTAAACCTTTCTTGGAGTGCATTACTTACTGCATCTAAACCACCCTCACCTACACCTTCACATCTTATCTCTTCTCCATTTACATGAAGTTGTAAGTCAACATGTGTCTCTCCATTAGTTGTAAATTGATATTTAATAAGCTCAATAGGTACCACTTTATTTAAGAAGGCTTCTTTAAAAATATCATAAATTTCCGTTGGCACTAATTCTTTATGCATATGATCAGATACATCTTTTACCATATACCCAAAAGCTTCACGCATTTTCGCCGGTAAATCAATACCATATTTTTGTTCCATTAAATAGCCAATACCTCCTTTACCCGATTGACTATTGATGCGAATAACATCCCCATCATAGGCACGCCCAACATCTTTTGGGTCTATTGGTAAATATGGTACTGTCCAATGCTCACATTCTTTTTCTTCACGCCATTTCATGCCTTTAGCGATAGCATCTTGATGTGAACCAGAAAATGCTGCAAATACAAGTTGCCCACTATAAGGATGTCTTTCATGTACCTTCATACGTACAAGCTCCTCATAAGTATCAACTATAGTTGGCATATCTTCAAAG
This sequence comes from Cellulosilyticum sp., assembly GCA_045612745.1. Classification (GTDB taxonomy): domain Bacteria; phylum Bacillota; class Clostridia; order Lachnospirales; family Cellulosilyticaceae; genus Cellulosilyticum. The sequence goes on from JAZKZQ010000235.1 coordinate 754, forward strand.
TTAAGCTGAGGGTCAATACCTTGTGAAAACATATTCATAGCCATAGTAATAATGTCTACATTTCCTGTACGTTCACCATTGCCAAACAATGTCCCCTCAATACGGTCTCCCCCTGCTAAAAGTGCCATTTCAGCCTCTGCTACAGCCGTTCCCCTATCATTGTGCGGATGAATAGATATAAGGACATTCTCACCATACTTTAAGTTATCACGCATGTATTCTACTTGACTTGCATAAACATGTGGCATAGCACATGAAACTGTTGAAGGTAAATTAATAATTACTTTATTTTCAGGTGTTGGTTGCCATACTTCAAGTACAGCATTACAAATTTCTAAGGCAAAAGTCATTTCTGTCCCTGTAAAGCTCTCTGGTGAATATTCAAAACGGTAATTGCCCTCATATTGTCCTGCATATTCTTTAACAAGCTTTGCACCACTTACAGCAATTTCAATAATTTCTTCTTCTGATTTTCTAAAAACCTGCTGTCTTTGTGCCACAGAAGTGGAATTATATAAATGAACAATAGCATTCTTTGCCCCACGTAATGCTTCAAATGTTTTACGAATGATATGTTCTCTTGATTGGGTTAAAACTTGGATAGCTACATCATCAGGAATAAGGTCCTTCTCTATAAGTGTTCTTAAAAATATAAACTCTGTCTCTGATGCTGCTGGAAACCCTACTTCTATCTCCTTAAACCCTAAACTTACCAAATACTTAAAATACGCAATCTTTTGCTCTAAATCCATAGGTACAACCAGTGCTTGATTGCCATCTCTAAGATCCACACTACACCAAATTGGTGCTTTTGTAATTTGTGATTTTTGTGCCCACTTCATAGTTGTTACAGGTGGCATAAAATAATTACTTGCATATTTTTCTACATTTTTCATCACTAAATCCTCCCTTAATCTACTCTCTATTTTGAATTTCCTAATAAACAATAAAAAACCCTCCATCTCTTAATTATTTAAGAGACGAAGGGGTATATCTTCGCGGTACCACTCTTATTCATACATTATTGTATGCAGCTTTGTAAGATACGGGCTATATGCCTTATATCTTCCTATATCATAACGGTTAGGCTCCGGCTCCACCTACTAGTAGTTCAGTGTGCTACTCCATGGCGAGTTCGAATTCTTAAGTTGACTGTTTCACACCAACCAACAGCTCTCTGTACATCCTTTTGAATTTTACTATTCCACTTCAAAGTATTTAGAATATTTAATTTATAATATCATTTTAAAAAATAATTGTCAATATTTTTTATTCTCAAATTTTCTTCTATTATGCTTTCTATCCTTATGCCGCCTTGCAAAGCTAAAAAAGCTGTACTATAGTTAATAAAGAGACATATTTCATTTGTCAAATCAAAGAGGAGATACTTAAATGATTAGATTATTTACACATAATGATTTAGATGGTCTAGGCAGTCCTATTTTAGCATCCATTGCCTATGGCACAGATACTGTAACTTTCGATAGCTGTCGTTATGAAGACATTAATGAGAAGGTTATGGCCTATATTGAAGAAAGAGAATTCGTAAACTATGACAAATGTTTTATTACAGATATTTCTGTAAGCGAAGAAGTTGCTAAGTACATTAGCGAGACAACACTTACAGTAGATGATAAAACTTATGTATTAGCCGAGCATTTTCAGCTCCTAGATCATCATATTACAGCTATGCCGTTAAACACCTTTAATTGGTGTCATGTGGAAGATACAGATGTACAAGGTATTAAATGTAGTGGAACAGTGCTGTTCTACAGATATCTACTCGCCTTAGATACACCTTTTAAAGAAAATCTTACAAAAAAACTTACAGAAACATTCGTAGAGAAAATCAGACGTTACGATACTTGGGACTGGGCAAAATTCGAAGACTTAGAAGCCAAACAACTTAACGACTTATTCTATCTCATTGGTAAAGAACGCTTTATGGAATACTGGTGTACACGTCTTATGGGCGAAGATGGTGAATTTACCTTCGATGAAACTCAAAAGCTTCTTTTAGAAATTCGTCAAAATGAAATTGACAAATACATTGAATCGCGTGACGAGGACCTTATTGAACGTGAGATTTTAGGTAAAAAAGCAGGCATTGTCTTCGCAGACCGTTATCAAAGTGAACTTGGTAATAAACTTGCACAGCTTCATCCAGAACTAGACTTCATTGCCATGATTAATGTAGGTGGGGGTGTTTCTTGCCGTACAATCAAAGAAGATATCAACTTAGGTACAGATATTGCAGCCATCTTCGGCGGTGGTGGTCATGCTAAAGCAGCAGGCCTTCCTGTCAAAGATGAAATTCGTGATTTAGTTATATCATCTATCTTTACCACAAAATAAATAGGGGATGTCGCAAAATGGTCCGCTGGGTCAAGTGCTACTACACGCTACAAACCTCCGTAATCTATAGCACTCGGTTTATCGTGCTGTGCTAAGTTCGATACTTAGAGAAACGGCGAAAAACTTGCTTCACTTCGTTACGCTTCGAACACTTCGCCTAAAACCTCTCTAAGTATCTTCACTAAACACCTCAGCAGATTACAGCACGATAAAGCGAGTGCCAAATGTAGCTTAGTAGTATAGCACTTGACCCAGCTTTCTTTTGTGACCTGAGAGGTGAAGAGAGAAAGAAGTTAACTTAATTACTTTGAAAAAGCAAGGGGATTATCTCCTGCTTTAAATTTTTACATAAAAACAGGGCTGTCGCACAAACTAATATAATTGCTTGTGTGACAGCCTCTATTTATTTTAATAAAAAACGAGTTAACTATTCAATTTCTCATTATTAATTAATGTAACTGCTACTCACCCATCCAACAATGCCATTGTCTAGTTTCACCTTATACCAATTACCTTGTTTAAAGTAAATTGAAACCTGTGTACCTTGTTTTAATACTGCTACAATTGAACTTGTTACATTATTACTTTTTCTTACGTTAAGTGTAGTTGCTGTAACTGTTCCTTTTTTCATGGTTGTAGTAGACTCATTGATTGTTGTATTATGCACTGCGCCATTTGTAATAGTATTTGACCCTAAACTACTCTCACTATGTGCCTCAACTTTCACATAAGCTACATTTGCCCAACCTATGGTACCATCTTCTAGTTGTACTTTATACCAATCATTTAAGACACTTCTGATTGTCATTTTTGTGCCTAATGCTACTTTTTTTACAATATCACGATCGACCCTAGCACCACTTCTGATATTTAAAGTTGTTGCTGTTACAATACCTGTTTTACCAACTGCATCTTTTACAACTGCATGTGTACTATTATCTGTTGTAGTTGGATTCATGTTGCTATTTGAGTTACTTGCTACATTATCTTGGCTATTACTATTAGCCCCATTATTACTCACATTACTATTTTCAGTATTGCCACTTCCTGTTATTACTGAATCTGTTGGACTATTGCTATAGAACTTTTTAATCTTTGTCTTACAATCCATACGATTATTTAATAAATCTCTTAAACTAAAGTAAAAGCTTCCTTTTACCAAATCATATTTTTGATTAATTGCAAGCTGCGTATCAATTTGTGTTGCTACTGCATCACGATATACACCTTGACCTATATAAAGTTTTACATTTGTTCCTGCTACTTCATTACTCCACCATTTTACAAGTGTCTCATAATCCGCAAGCTTATGACCTGTTTCCCAGTAAATTTGTGGTACCACATAATCTATCCAGCCATTTTGAATCCATGCACGTGTATCTGCATAAACAGAATAATAAGATTGATTACCATTTGTAGCTGAACCTGTTACATCTGTTGTATTATTCTTCCAAATACCTGCTGGACTAATTCCAAAAACAATATGTTTATTATATGTACGATTTATATCTTGAACTGCTGTATGCACTCTAGACACCATATCATTGACATTGTGACGACGACTATTAGCTACAGTCCCATCTTTATCTTCTCCTGTTGGTAATGGATAGGATGATGGATAAAAATAATCATCAAAATGAATACCATCTACATCATAATTTTTTCCGATCTCTGCAACAGTATCTACAATATGTTGCTTAACACCTTCTACTTCCGGATTATAGTAGAGGGCATTATTATAAGAAAATACCCATGATGGATTAAGCCTTGCCGGATGATTACTACTTAATGCAGCTAAATCTGTACCTGTTGTTGTCACACGATATGGATTAAGCCATGCATGAATTGCCATTCCTTTTTTATGCGCTGCATCTACCATAAAGGCTAATGGATCATACCCAGGATCTTTTCCTTGCACACCTGTTAATACATCTGACCATGGATTAATACTTGATAAGTAAAGGGCATCAGCTTTCGGCCTCACTTGCACAATAACTGTATTAATCCCCATTTCTTTAAGCTGATCTAATTTTTGATTAAATTCATTTTTTTGTGCTTCAATATTATTCTTTGTGCTTGGATAATCTAAATTATAAACTGTTGAAATCCAAACAGCACGCATGTCGGTTTCAGTATTAGCTTTAGCATACACGCTTAAACTTGTTAAAGCTAATATCATTACGAATATATAGCCTATTATTTTCTTCATTTTACTTTTCACCTCATATGCCTCCTTACTTTTATAGTTGTTGTGACAGATTTTACATTTATTTGTCCACTTTAATTATAAATTTGTACCCCTCATTTGTAAATGGATGTAACCTATTTGTCATAGTTCTGAAATGTTATACGGTTAAAAATTTCTTTTTGGTTTAAAAACTTACACTATTGGCTATACTCTCATAAGTAATATAACAAAATTGTAAGATTTTGTTTATCTAAATCCATATCTTCTTCATGCAAAACATCGTATACTGTTGATATCTCTTTCAAAAAGGAGCGATTATATGAGAACTTTATTTAAAATTTTTAAATACTTAGCTATTACTTTTGGGTTAAGTGCAATACTTATGTTGGGTTTCATTGTTTATGAATATCAACAAACTATTCCTAATTACAATATAGAAGACACCGTTTTAACAGTCCGTGCTAGTCAGCACTATACACCTCTTCAAGATATTAGTCCAGCCTTTTTAGATGCACTTATTGCTACAGAAGATCACCGCTTCTATAAGCATGGTGGATTAGACTTTATTTCTCTTGGGCGGGCACTTATGGCTAATTTAAATAGTGGTGAAATTGAACAAGGTGGTAGTACCATTACTCAGCAACTTGCTAAAAATCTATTTTTAGATGCCAAACAGACCTTTTCTAGAAAAGTAAGTGAGATGTTTCTAGCACATTATTTAGAAAGTCATTATTCAAAAGATGAACTCTTAGAACTTTATGTGAATGTGATTTATTATGGCAATGGTAATACAGGCATTTATGCAGCCAGCGAAAATTTCTTTGGAAAAAAACCTAGCGAATTAAACTTTTATGAAGCTACACTACTTGCTGGTTATCCTCAAGCACCATCTTACTATAGCAATAATAAATCTGCCGCCTTAGAGCGTCAAACACAAGTTATTACAGCTCTTACTCAGTACAGTGATACTTATGATGAGATCGCCTTATCCTATTAACACAAGATAAATAGGTGGCTTGCAACACATTGTAGATGTTGCAAGCCACCTATTTATTCATCCTTTGCTAATACTTGGAAAATTAGTTGACCCTCTCCTAATTCATTACTCTTAATAGAAACAACACCTGTTCCTATCTCACCTTTTGTTTTTACATATACTGCTAAGGTACCACCTACTAAACTTTGATAAGTATGCCCTATAATTTCCACTGAACCTGTTGTCTCAATACGAATAACATCATTTATATATGGCTGTAAGTTTCCATATGTATCTACTACTTTAATGCTAATACGCGTTACATCATATGTTGGCCCAAGTATCAAGTCATGACGCTCTGCTTCAGCTACAATTCGTGTAGGTGTATAACCACCTTTTATAAGTGTTGCTACCTTTTCC
>JAZKZQ010000236.1:0-15398 GCA_045612745.1 Cellulosilyticum sp.
TGATTAATTGATATTAGATATCAATTAAAAATTGATTTAAATAATTAAGAATAATAAACGCAGGTTACAGCGTCAAATATCTAAGAAGTGGATAGGAGATAGTTACTGGAAAACAGGTAACATTATAGTATAGTTTTCATGAACTTGTATAAGTTTTCAGTAACAGATTAATAATGGAATTAAAGATTTTAGAACTCAGTGCATCTCATGCATTTGATGCAAAAAAAGCTAAACCAAATGATTCATATATATCAGTCATTGATGAATATGAGCTTGAATCAACAGACTTATCTAATTATAATATTTTGCTTATTACATATTTTGCCGATCAAGAGTATCTATATAAACATAAGCAAATCATTGAAAACTTCTTAAATGAAGGAAAGGTAGTTGTATTTTGTGGACATCTATTTCGCAAGTGGCTACCAGGTTGTTCCTTATTTATGCCTAAAAAGCTTAATAACTATAAAGATTATTTAGTGCAAACAGTTCCTGGAGCATCTTTATTTGATGGTGTTGAAGTTGAGGATATGGTGTTTAATAAAGGGGTGGCAGGATTTTTTGCGCGTGGCTATTATTATGCACCTGAAAAAGCTGAGATTTGCTTAACATTTACAGATGGTAAGGTTATCTCCTATATAGATCGCCATACAACAAATGGAACAATCATTGTTCATGGTGGCCAAAATATATTAAATTATAAAGATGCAGAGGATACAAAAAAGAAAATCAGTGAACAAGCACTTGCTTTATTAAAAAAAGAAGTATGTGGAGGGAAAGCATAATGAGAAAGATAGCAGTAATTTATAGTGGGCATGCACCTCATTATCGTACTTTTCATGAACCAAAATTTGCACAATACATTGCACAACTTATATACTTACCAGAATTTGAGAATACGGACCTTACGTCATATGATGTATTAATAGTACCATCTCAGCTTAATTTAAATCTATTATTAAAAGCTGCTGAAAAAATTAGAAAGTTTGCTGATGATGGCAAAGTAGTTGTTGTGCTTGGACCACAGCCATGGGAATGGTTACCTAATCAAAAATGGGAAGAACGTCCAACAAACTTTTGGTGGTGGCTTGAAGAAAATCCAGATAGCGGATTACGTGTTAAAAATGAAGACCATCCATTTTACAAGTATTTTACCTTGGAAGATTGTACATGGCATCACCACGGTGTATTTTGGCCACCAGCCCATGCAACAACATTAATTGCAAGAGAAGATGGTAGTGCTGTATTATATATTGATGAACAATCAACAAAGGGGACTTGGATTATTACAACTTTAGATCCTGATTATCATTTTGGTTCCTATTTTATGCCAGCTACAGAAAGTTTTCTTGAATCTTTATTCACTTGGTTAAGTACTGGAAAACTGACAAAATAAATAGTATAACAAAGCCCCCTTATGAATTTATAAGGGGGCTTTGTTGTTGATTATACTAGTAAATTACTTCTAGTTCATAACCTTCAGTTTCCATGGCATGTTTGATTTCTGCAATATGTTCGTGGCCATTTGTTTCAACAGTTACTTCTAGGGCTACATGACGTAAACGGTCAAGCGCTTTAAATTGATTGTGGTCTAGTTTTACAACATTTGCCCCAAGGTTAGCAAGGATATTTGCTATTTTTACCAGTTGGCCTGGTGTGTCTTGTAGTTTAACTGAGAAACAGAAGAGTCTACCACGAGAGTGAAGACCTCTGTTGAGAAGTGAAGACATTGTAAGGACATCGATGTTGCCACCACTAATCACTGAAACAACCTTTTTTCCTTGCATATTTAATTTTTTAAGAGCGGCAATAGAAAGTGCACCAGTTGCTTCTGATACGATTTTATGTTTTTCAACTAATAAGAAGATCGCCTCGATTAAATCTTCATCATCAATTGTAATAATATCATCCACATATTTTTTTACAATTTCAAAGGTATTTGTGCCAGGGACTTTAACAGCAGCACCATCGGCAATACTATCTACCTTATCGAGTGGTTCAATGTGACCTAAGTCTAATGCATGACGCATACCAGCAGCACCTGTGGATTCTATACCAATTACCTTGATATTAGGATTAATAGCTTTTGCAGCTACAGCAATCCCACTAATTAATCCCCCTCCACCTACTGGAACTAAAATTACATCAGTATCTGGTAGTTCCTCTAATATTTCAAGAGCGATTGTTCCTTGTCCTGCCATAACATCCACATCATCAAATGGATGTATAAATGTATAACCATGTTCTGTTTCTAAACGTTTTGCTTCACTATAAGCTTCATCATATATTTTACCTGCTAGAACGACATTAGCCCCCCAATTTTTAGTTGCCTGAACTTTAATAAGTGGGGTAGTTTCAGGCATAACGATGGTAACATCAATACCTAGTGCATGACCTGAATAAGCTACTCCTTGTGCATGGTTACCTGCCGAAGAAGCAATGAGACCTTTGCGCTTTTCTTCATCTGTTAATTTTTTGATTTTATTTAATGCACCACGAATTTTAAATGCACCTGTTACTTGTAAATTTTCTGGTTTTAGATAAACATTATTATTAAATTCATGGCTTAGCTCATAACTGTAGATTAAATTTGTTTGCGTACATGTTGTGGCAATACGTTCTTTAGCTGCTAAGATATCATTTAAAGTTAAAAGTTCAGACATAATACTAACCCCCTAATAATCAAAATATGTTTTAAAATGAATTTATTTTAGGAAATAAAATTATTTTATAAAAAAATTACAATATAAAGTATATTATATCTACATAGGTAGGGATATGCAAATATTTATTGAAGATATTTTGTGTAAGGTATAAATATTTGTGATAAGATAAATCATAGATATCACATTACTAGAATTTATAGATGTAAAATTTATGGATAAATCTAATTAATAGGTGAAAAGTAGCCTATGTACAAAGAATATAAAACTAAAGAGGTTAATATATGAGTCTTTTAACATTAAATCAGTATGATAATATTGTAATCCAGTGTCATGATAATCCAGATCCAGATAGTATTGCAGCTGGATTTGGACTATATAGATACTTTAAGGCACATGAAAAAAATGTGAGGCTTGTGTATAGTGGGCGATTAAAAATTACAAAGCCTAATATTTTGATGTTTGTGAGGGAGTTAGAGATTCCTCTGGAGTATGTAGAGGAGATAGAGAAGCCACAGTTACTCATTACAGTAGATTGTCAGTATGGAGGGGGTAATATAAAAAAAATGGAAGCTGATCACATAGCAATTATTGATCATCATCAACAAGAGGTAACTGATGGAGAGAATATATGCTATATGGATATTCGTAGCTTTTTATCTAGTGCATCCACCATTGTATGGCATCTTTTGATTAGGGAAGGTTTTAAAGTTCAAGAAGATGATAATCTACAAACTGCGTTATATTATGGATTATTAACAGATAGTAGTGGTTTTTCGGAGATTCATCATCCTTTGGATAAGGATATGAGGGATTCCTTAAAATTTAATCAAGCACTTATTCGTCAGCTTAAACATTCTGTGATATCCCTTAAGGAATTAGAGATAGCAGGAATGGCTCTTATTAGGCATTCTTATAATGAGGCCAATAAATTTGTTCTTGTAAGAGCTCAGGAATGTGACCCCAATATACTAGGATTTATTAGTGATTTAGCATTACAAGTAGATAGTGTGAATGTATGTATTGTCTATAGTGAGTTAGTAGATGGCATAAAATATTCAGTTAGAAGTTGTAGTAAAGAAATACGAGCTAATGAGCTAGCAGCCTATCTGGCATCAGACCTTGGAACTGGTGGTGGTCATGTGGATAAGGCAGGAGGTTTTATAAAACAAAAGCATTTTAATGACAAGTATAGTTATATTAATGCAGATGAATATTTTTTAACAAGGCTTACTGCATACTACCAAAGCTTTGAAGTAGTTAATATGGCTATAAATCCACCTGATATAGAGGAGATGAGCCTTTACAAACAACAGGCAGTACATGCAGGTGCTGTTTATTTAGAAGATATTTTGAAACCGCAAACATATGTTATTATTAGAAGTTTACAAGGTGATATTGAGTATCAGATAGAGGAAGGAAGCTATTTTATTATTGATTCTAGAGGAAGATGTTCTCTAATAAATAAGGAGATCTTGGAAAAAAATTATACTCTATCAGATAAAGAGTATATTTTAGATATGGAATATTTTCCTAGTATTAGAAATCGCTTAACGGATGAAGTAATTTGTTTAGAAAATAAGGTGAAGAAATGTATTTTAAAAGAGGCACATTATATTTATGCAAAACAATTAGATAAAGATATCAAGCTTTTTAGCTTATGGAATCCTGAGGAATATATGTATGGAAATAAAGGGGATTATTTAGTAGTTAACCAGAATAATTTACAAGATGCCTATATTGTAGAAGCGGCATTTTTTGATGTAGGGTATACAAAGGTAGAGGATACTAAATAGGTAGTAGCAGAGAATGAAAATTATAGGGAGGATAGAGATGCCAATAGGAACAGTAGAGAAGCTAGAGGGAAAGTATGTTTTTGTAAAGATGGAAAGGCAGGATATGTGTGGAGAGTGTCATGCTTGTGAGATGCTTACAGAAAAAAAGAATTGTAATTTAAAATGTATGAGCTTGGTAGATTGTAAGGTGGGTGACCGTGTGGAGGTTTCATTAGAAAACAGAGCCTTTTTAGAGGCTACTTATATTATGTATGGGTTACCTTTTATTGGATTAGTTGGGGGATTAGGTATAGGCTATATATTACAGAATTATATTGGGTTAGCCTGGGGGGAATTGTTCTATGTGTTGACGGCTCTTTTAGGGATGAGTTTAATGTTAGGATTTATCTATATCAAGGATAAGAAAGATGCATATAAAAAATATTTACCGTGTATCGTAGCTAAGGAAGAAGCAATGAAATAATACATATAGAAGAACGCTTAAAATAGGGTATTGCAAAATGATGATGGATTTTGTAATACCCTATTTTGTGTAGTATAGCAAAGTTCTTTAAATACGTGGTGCAATATCAAACCCTGTAAGGTCCTGTTCCATAAAAGCATTTTTGGCAGAGGTAATAGCATCTTGACGATTTTGTTTAGGTAAGGGGTTACGACGTGGCTTAGGTGGCTGGGGCATGGGAGCAGTGCCTTCTATTACTTCTGATTCTAAAGGAGGAAGTATGGTACTTGAGAGCTTAACGCCCTCCAAATAAAGTTCTAATTCAATAGGAATATGGGTGTCAGGATGAATATGATCAAAATCTATCATATAAATAGTACTTAATTTTATTGAAGGACTGAGAATAGCATAACACTCTGTAGCGTGAAGGGAGTTAGTAGAGCTAGTGTGGAAGAAACATCTTATAAAATTACCTTGTATAGAAGATGGTGTAGAGGTACTAAATCTTAGGCCGTTATCGATAGAAAGGAAAGTGCAAAGGTCTTTATTAATATACGCATTAATCCAAAGATGGTCTAAGTAAGCAAATATAATCGGTGAGGAAGCAGTTGAAGTGGTACAGAGGGATGTTGCAGTGCCTTTGGTACCATTATAGTAAATAAGTTGATACTTACCATGAATTTCTGTAGTATAACTCATATGCACTTCATCATTATAAATACATACACTATATTCAAGGATAGGTGTATAACTACTTACATAATTAGTTTCTTTGATTTTACCTTGATTAATTTCAAATCCTTTTAACAAGTAACTCTCATCTGTATGTTGAATGTAAAAAATATAAATGATATCATCTTGTACAAAACTTTTTAAGTAGCAAGGTTCATAAGGCGTGGTAAAAAGTGTAGTAAATAGAGAGCCATCTAGATTTTGATAGACTAAATTATAAGCTGCATTTTCAAAGGAAATATAAGTGATGTAAGGCATATTTTTTAGCATAAAAATAGAGGGAGATAGTAGCGTATAGTTATCAGGTGCATTGACAACTTGTGCCTTTTTTAAGCAGTGATTATTTTCATAGCATAAGTAGTTTAAATGGGTGTCATTAGGAAGGACTAGAACATGAAGTTTATTAGAAGAATCTATGGTTACGCTAAAGTCTTTACAAGGTGTAGGGTAAAGCTGGAATGGCCTTGAAGGTATATTAGAACTACAAATTTGACACAATACGCCATGACGAGGTCTGTTGTCTATGAGCGTAAATGTGTGGTCCTTATGAAAGATAAAAGGCATACAGAATAAACCTCCTAAGTAAAAAAAACGCTTCTCATATAAATATATTGATAAGTAAATAAATTTATACGTAAATGTCACCAATCAACTTTAATTTCCATATTATAGTATTGGAAACGACAAATTATGATTCACATCATTTTTTCCGAATCATACAGGAGGTTTAAACTATGAGTAAATGTTGTTGTAACAATAACGATGTGAAATTTTTCCAACGACCCAATGCAGGACTTTGTGACCAATGTCACCCTGCTGAAAATAAAATGTCTCCACTAGAAGCAGTAGCAATGTGTCCACCTATTGGAGAACCTAGACTTCTTACAATGATGGCACCAGCTGTATTTGATGAAATCGGCCTTAATCTTTGCCGTACAGTATGTTTAAATGAACTTGAAGATGTATGCCGTTGCAATTCATGTGATTATACGGACATTTTATTTGATGGACTTAGTAAAGATGACTTAGCAGAAGCAGATAAAATCCAATTACAAGTAGTAGATGTTAACTTTAATTTTGACAGTCAAAAATGCGATAGATATTCAGAAATCAAACCAGCAAAAGGAAACCCAAACTTAAGTCGTATCACCCTTAAAGATATAGACGTAACGTTAGCAGTACAATGTATTAGCGAATGCTGCAAAGTAACAAAGAGCGGTATGATGACTATTAGATATTTAGGCAATGAAGACAGCTGTGGTTATGATTCTTGTACAAATCCATCATCAGTTACTTTTGATCTTTATACACCATATGGTGTAGGTTATGAAAAAGATGACCCAGAAGGTTGCTATAAATTAATTCCAACAATTCATTATATGGGATATGTTACAGGTAGAAATGACGTAGATAGATGCAGAGAAAATGGTAGATTTAATGTAAATAATACAGTACAACAAGGTATTGCAGCTCAAGCACTTGCTAAAGTTATTGCGCAGAACGATGACTGCTTTGCTATCGGTTTAACACTTTATGTAAAAGCTATTTACTTTGTACAATACAAGTTCAGACATGAAGGACTTACTGTTCCACCTAAATTATCACCTATTGATGAAGCAAGTAATAATAGCTGCTTAGATTTCGTATGTGGTGATTTACTTGAAGCTAGTATTCAACCACTTGAAGTAGGTAAAAATGCAAAAACACTTGGTAACACATGTGGCAATGTAGATGACAGCTGTAGTTGTGCACAATGTGGCTGTAGTAGAAATGCAGGAAGTAACTAAAAATAATAAAAAAGTCAGGTAGCACCTTAAGTGCTGTCTGACTTTTTTATTTTAGTATTGCAGACACAATCTTTTTGAAGTAAAATTGATAAAATAATCTGAAAAAATTCTTCGTTAAGGGGGAAATATTATGTCTAGTAAAGTAGAAGAAGCATTACAATTATTTCAATCAGGGTTTAATTGTTCACAGGTTGTTCTTGTAAGTTTTTGTGAAAAATATGGGTTAGATAAAAAGCAAGCACTGAAATTAGGATGTGGGCTTGGAGGGGGGATGCGATGTGGTGAAGCATGCGGGGCAGTATCAGGAGCTATAATGGTTATAGGGCTTAAGTATGGGCAAGATATAATAGGTGATAATGAAGCAAAAAGTATGTGCTATAACAAAACTGTAGAGTTTACTAATTTATTTCGAGAAAAGAATAAATCTATTGTATGTAAATATCTATTAGGATGTGATATTAGTCAAAAAGAAGGATATGAGCAAGCTGTTCGTGAGGAAAAATTTACGACAGTATGTCCAAGTATGATTCGAGATGCAATAGAACTATTAGAGGAATTAGGGTATTAATAGGAGGCAGAAGATATGAAACAAGGATTAGTACTAGTAGATATTCAAAAGGATTATTTTAAAGGTGGGAAGCATGAGCTTTTTGAAGCTGAAAAGGCAGCGAGGGAGGCTGAAAAGGTTTTAACCTATTTTAGAAGAAAGAATTTGCCTGTTTTTTATGTACAACACATTAATAATAAGAAGAATGCAACATTTTTTACACCACATTCAAGTGGCGTAGAAATATTTGAAGGTATAGCACCTCAAGAAAATGAAACGATTATTACTAAATATTACCCAGATAGCTTTTTTGAAACAGATTTAAAAGAACAGTTAGAAAAACAGGGGGTAACAGAACTTGTTGTATGTGGGATGATGACACATATGTGCATTGATACGACTGTAAGAGCAGCAGTAAGTCATGGTTATACAGTAACCTTAATTGAAGATGCTTGTACAACGAGAGACTTAGAGTGGGAGGGAGAGGTGCTTTCCGCTCAATATGTACACAAGGTATTTATGGCTTCTTTGAATGGGATTTTTGCCAAAGTTATAAAAACTAGTGAGTGGCTTAAAGAAATGTAAATGTCGCAAAGTGGATATCGTTAAACTAATTAAATAGTTTAACGATATCCACTTTTGTTTAAGGCATATTGATTACAATGGTACTATAAGCTGGTAAGGTGAGGGTTACATCATCTAATGTACAGCTTTCAGTGCTCCTGTAGAGAATAGTTCCTGTTTTTTCTAGTGTAGTTGTAATTGGTAAGCTAGATAGGTTGTGATAAATAGACAGTGTTTGCTCATCCTTAGAACGTGTATAGCCTAGCAGTGCATCATGAGAGGTTGTAAGTGCAGTGTAGTCACCGTCCATAAGTGCTGGATTAGCTTTTCTTAAACCTATAATTGTTTTGTAATGATTATAGATAGAATTGGCATCATCTAACTGCTTATCTAAGGCAATAGTAGTGTCATTAGCATGGAAGTCCCAGTTCCACAAAGTAATGGTCCAGTTGGCATTAGGTGCTCCCTTTGTATCGCTCCATTTAAAGTTATCTCTTAAAGATTCGTTCCCATTTTCTTTAAGGCCTTGCATGCCTATTTCTTCGCCATAGTAGAGGTAGGGATTACCAGGAAGTGTAAGATAGATATTTGCTGCTAACTTAGCCTTTTCTACAGAACCTACACTAGAGAAGATACGGGTTTGATCATGATTAGAAAGAAAGATGCCGTCAATGTAGTTTGTATCTACTTTGGAATACTGGTTTAAAAGGTCTTGTAGATTTTGCGAGATACTCATCCCGTTGTCAGCTATAGCCGTTTCAGATTGTAGGGCGTTTAATAATTGAGATTGCAAAGGAAAGTTGAATTTACTATCAAAGGGTTGGACATAGTCTGTAAAAGGATTATCATCCTCACAAGCTTCACCTACTAAGTAAACGTTAGGATTTACTTCTTCACAAGCACGGGCAAATTCATTCCACCATTCAATATTATGAAGGTCTGAATCCTCTTGAGTGGCAAATTCATGCTGCCCATATATGTGAATAGCAGCATCTAATCTAAAGCCATCTACACCTAGTTTAAGCCATTTACAGGCAGCTTCTTTAATATCATTTCTAACATTTGGATTGTTTAAGTTGAGATCAGGCATATGCGGACTAAAGATACCATAGTAATGACTGTTACCAACTTGCCACCAGACAGAACTATCCCATGGGGAAGTATCTTCTGCATTGTAAAGTGTTGTATTTGCATTAGGGATGAAACGGTAGTAGTCCTTATAAGAGCTATTAGGATTTGTAATAGCATCTTGAAACCAAGGATGACCAGAGCTAGTGTGATTTACCACAAAGTCCATAATAATTTTTATATCTCGCTTATGTGCTTCATCTAAGAGCTTTTTAAAGTCAGCTTCAGTACCATACTCTGAATTTAATGCATTATAATCCGTCACATTATAACCATGATAGGTATCAGAAGCATTAATTGGCATAAGCCATAGACCATCTATACCTAGGTCTTTCAGGTAATCTAATTTTTCAGTAATACCATTAAAGTCTCCTATACCATCCCCATCTGAATCAGCAAAGGCACGAACAAAGATTTCATAATAAATTCCCTTCTTAGTTGCCATATCCCCCTTATCTCGGAGTTTAAGATTTAAGTTAGAAGTATCATAGCTAGGATTTGTTTCATATTCAGATAAGGTATGTGCAAGGAGGTTGGCTATACTGACTTTATATAAGGTGCCACCTTGTATAGTACTACTACTGACAGGAAAACGATAAAAATACATTGTTTGACCATCCCCCGTTATAGTAGGAAGCATATTGTGAAAGTTAGAAGGATTAATAGAGTTATCCGTAATAGCACTGGTAGTTTGAGGTGTATTTGTAAGGTCAGCTATAATGAAAGAATAGTTTGATAAATGTGCGTCATAGTAATAGGAACAGGTATTAATAAGTTTTGTACCATCTGGTGTAAGTGCAGCACCTAAAGAAGGGGAACTATTAATATGATACGACATAAGAGTAGGTTGGGCATAACTATTTTCATTATATTTACTATAAAAAATCTGATTATAACGGTCTGAAAGAGAAGACACATAAATGATATTTTTGTTTTCATCGATACTAGTAATGTATTGATCTTCTTTTGTATTTATACTATCTAAAGCTGTAATATCTTCTAAGGTAGTACCATTTAATGTACCATAGGCCATATTAATGGAATCATTACCGAAAAAGCTTAAATTTTTACTAGAGAAATAGAGAGTCGTACCATCTGTTGTAAGTGTCATATGTATGCCATATGTAAAACCATCAGGGAAAGTAATAGGCTTTGGGGCTTTGTAACCTTCGGAGGAAGATTCAAAGACAAAAAGCTGTGCATGAGTAGTACAAGCTAAATCTATATTAGTTGTATCCTCAATATCTTCTAAAGCTAAAACATAGGCTTTAGAATGGTCTGTAGGAATAAAGACACGTATAGGGACATAACCTTCTATGTCAAAATCAGTACATAAAGTAGGAGAAGAACTTGAGGTGCTTGAAGTGATTTGAGTCTGAGTACAACCAGTAAATAATAAGAAAATAAAAGTGATTGAAAGTATGTAAGAGCATATGTGTTTCTTCATTTTAAACCTCCTTGGTTAAAAGTATGAATATAGATGTGAAATCTATAATAATTTTATAATATAATTTATATTCATATTATTCAATCTTAATTTCTGCATGTTTTAAAATAAAGCTAGGTACATGTAGGGGATTAGTCTGCACATACCTAGCTTTATTTTGAAATACTACTTTTAACTTTTAAACTTTTCGTCTTCTATAAGGTGTACGCCAGAGAAGAGGTAATAAAGAGACAATAACAATGGCACCAGCTATAACACCAGCTATCTCAAAGGTAAGAGTAGCATAATTAACAGCTTGATTATAGTTTGACTCTAATATAGCTGACATTGTACGATATAAACCAAGTCCTGGAACGAGAGGGATAATCCCTGCAATTAAAAAAACGGTAACTGGTGTTTTTCGCTTCCTCGATAAGAAATAGGAAAGTTGGGTAACAACTAAGCTAGCTAAAAATGTAGCAAGTACGTCTGTTAGTCCAAATTTAATACTTACTAGGTAAATAAACCAACCTAAAGCACCAACTGTTCCACAAATTAAAAGATGCTTTCTTTGGACATGAAAAACAATAGAAAATCCAATCGTAGAGATAAAAGCACTTATTAGACTAATAATCATAATAATCCTCCTAACCAATAGCTGATTCCCAGTGAAGCACCAACGCCTGAGGCAAGTGCAACGGCTACAAGAAGTGCTTCTACAGCCCTTGAGATACCAGAAAGAAGTTCATCTCCAATGGCATCACGGACAGCAGTTGTAAAAGCTACACCTGGCAAAAGAGGCATAATACACCCAATAACCATAGGTTCTACATTAATTTTATCTTTAAAAATAAAATGGCAGAAGCTTACAGTAAATCCTATGAACAAAGAGCATAGGAATAAATTAAAGAAGTTAACCAGTCCTCTCTTCCCTAAGCGTGATTGCAAGAAACCTACACCTGCACCTATAAAAAAGGTAAGAAAGAAATCAAAAAGGTTTCCTTTAAACATAATAGAAAAGAAGGCACAGCTTACACCAATCCAAAAAATCACTGTACGTGAAGTATAACAACTTGGCATGTTTTTAAGTTCCTCAAGACGTGCTTCAGCCGAGGATAAACTTAAAGTACCATCTACATAATCTCTTGAAAGTTGATTAATAAGTTCAATGCGATCAAGGCGTGTACTTCTGTGTTTGACACGTACCACTTTTGTAACCATAGAAAAGGAATCATCATTGATGGTAACCATAATTCCTGTTGGAATAACAAAAGTGTCCACAGTCTTATAATTATGTACCTCTAAAATACGGGTAATAGTATCCTCTACACGATAAGTCTCTGCACCACTTTTTAGCATAAATTCACCTGTATAGACAGCAAAATTTAAAATGCGTTCATGAAGATGAGATTCAGGCATTTTTATTCCCCCCTTATAAAATACTTTTTATTAAAATTTGATATGCTATGTAAAGTATATGCAGTTTAAGAAAAAATTACTTGTAAAAAGCAGAACTATGTTTAAAATCGAAGCACTTTTTAAAAAAGTAATACCTTGAAAATATTCAGGTTACAACACAGTATACACGGCTAAAAAATGGGTGTAAAGTCATAATATATATAGACGGAAAATATTTGAAAAACATAATTATATACAAAAGCTTGAAATATACAGAATAATGATGATATGATAAATATAAATTACATTTATATAGTTAGAGTAGGTAAGTATAAGATAAAGAAATGAGGAAGATGTAAGATGAAAAAGTTGATGCTTGGAAATGAAGCAATAGCCCGTGGTGTATATGAAGCAGGGGCAACAGTTGCTGTTGCTTATCCTGGAACACCAAGTACTGAAATCACAGAGTTTATTGCAAAATATGACGATATTTATGCAGAGTGGGCACCTAATGAAAAGGTAGCTATGGAAGTGGCGATTGGTAGTAGTGTGGCAGGTGCACGAGCAGTTGTATCAATGAAACATGTTGGATTAAATGTAGCAGCAGATCCACTCTTTACAGCAGCCTATACAGGAATAAATGGTGGTCTTGTAGCTTTCGTAGCAGATGATCCTGGTATGCATAGTTCACAAAATGAACAAGATACAAGAATGGTAGCAAGGGCGGCAAATGTTCCAGTAATTGAGCCATCTAATAGTGGAGAATGTAAGGAATATGTGAAAAAGGCAATGTATATTAGTGAAACTTATGATACACCAGTTATTTTAAGACTTACTACAAGAGTAGCCCATTCACAAAGTATTGTAGAGCTTGAAGAAAAAGAAGCTTATACACTTAAACCATATGAAAAAGATATTAAGAAATATGTTATGACACCAGCTAATGCTAAGCCAAAGCATATTGTAGTAGAAGAACGTATGAATAGATTAAGTCAAGATGCCGAAAAATTAGGTCTTTTTGAGATTGAAAAATCAGATAGTAAAACTGGTATTATTACAAGCGGTGTATGTTATCAGTATGTAAAAGAAGCAGGAATCGATGCTAATATTATGAAACTTGCTCTTGTTAATCCATTACCAATAGAAGCAATCAAAGCATTTGCAGAAGGTCTAGATGAAATTTACATAGTAGAGGAATTAGAACCAGTTATTGAAGAACAAGTAAGGGCAGCAGGTATTCTGGCTAAAGGGAAAGAACTTTTCGGTAGACAGGGTGAAATTACAGTAAGACAACTTAGAAAAGTATTTGGTATGGATTTACCAAGTTTTAGGGAAGTGCAAAATTTACCTACTAGACCACCTGTACTTTGTCCAGGATGTCCTCATAGAAGTGTTTATACAGTCATTAATAAACTTAAGCTTACAGTAACAGGTGATATTGGGTGTTATACATTAGGTGCAGCACCACCACATGGTGCAATTGATACTTGTGTATGTATGGGTGCAAGTATTGGTATGGCCCATGGTATGGAAAAAGCAAGAGGTAAAGAGTTCGCTAAAAATGTAGTAGGTATTATTGGAGATTCCACATTTATCCATTCAGGGATTACAGGACTCATCGATATAGTATATAATAAAGGTGTTTCAACAATTATTATTGCAGATAATTCTATTACAGGTATGACAGGTCATCAGCAAAATCCAGGAACAGGTAAGACTATAAAAGGTGAACAAACTTATGCCTTAGATATACCTGCATTATGTAGAGCAGTAGGTATTCAAAATGTAGTTGTTGTAGATGCATATGATATGAAAGCAGTAGAAAAAGCTCTTAAAGAAGAAACAGCTAAAGATGAACCATCTGTTATCATTACAAAAGCACCATGTAAATTAATCGTTAAAGAAAAATGGCCAGTACATCATGTAGATCATGATACTTGTATAGGCTGTGGTGCGTGTTTAAAACTTGGTTGTCCAGCTATCCAAAAAAGTGATAAGAAAGTAACGATTAATACAGCTTTATGTGCAGGTTGTGGTGTATGTGCAACAGTCTGTCCAAAGGGTGCTATTAGTAAGGGGGGAAACTAAGATGACTAAAAATATACTAATTGTGGGTGTAGGTGGACAAGGGACTCTTTTAACAGGACGTATCATTGGAAACTATGCTTTATCTAAAGACTATGATGTAAAAATGTCAGAAGTACATGGTATGTCACAACGTGGTGGTAGTGTAATTATGCAGGTGAGATATGGTGATAAGGTATATTCACCACTTGTAGAGCTTGGTGAAGCTGATATTATCTTTGCTTTTGAAAAATTAGAGGCACTAAGATATTTACCTTTCTTAAAAGAAGATGGTGTGCTTATTGCAAATACACAAGAGATTAATCCGATGCCAGTTGTTATGGGTGTAGAACCATATCCAGCAAATATTGAAGAAACCCTTAAAGCAAGTTGTAAAAATATCTGCTTAATGGATGCCTTATCTATAGCAGAAGAATTAGGTAGCGTAAAAGTTGTAAATATGATTATGATTGGTGCTTATGCAGCATATATGGGTGATTCCATAGAAGTGTGGGAAGAAATTGTAGAAAAAACAGTGCCACCACATACTATTGAAATGAATAAAGAAGCTGTAAGAAGAGGTTATGCAGCTTATATGAATAAATAGTAACTCTTTGCTGATTAACTAAAAGTTATATAGGTAAAGGCTATAGATATAAGAAAAGTTATAGTAATATAAATATATGTCTTAAATAAAGCATAAAAATAAAACATTAATAATTAAAATAATAGGAGGCTTAAAATGTATTCATTAGACGAGTTAAAAAATGTAGATGCTGAAATGGTTGAGCTTATTGTGGAGGAAACTAATAGACAAAATAATAAGATCGAGCTTATTGCTTCAGAGAACT
>JAZKZQ010000237.1:0-5463 GCA_045612745.1 Cellulosilyticum sp.
CCCATATCATAACGCTGCCAGTTTCTTGCACGAGCACTACCTTCTCCCCAGTACTCTTTCATGTAACTTCCGTTTACCATTACTTTACTTGTTGGAGATTCATCAAATCTTGAGAAATAACGTCCTAACATACAGAAGTCACAGCCCATAGCAAGTGCTAATGTAATATGATAATCATGTACAATTCCACCATCTGAACAAATTGGGATATAAATACCTGTCTCTTCAAAGTATTCATCTCTTGCCTTAGCTACTTCTATGACAGCTGTTGCTTGGCCACGCCCAATTCCTTTTGTCTCACGGGTGATACAAATTGAGCCACCACCAATTCCTATTTTAATAAAGTCTGCTCCCGCTTCAGCTAAAAATCTAAAGCCTTCACGGTCAACTACATTCCCAGCACCTATTTTTACACTATCCCCATATTTTTCACGAATATAAGCAATCGTCATTTGTTGCCACTCAGAAAAGCCTTCTGAAGAATCAATACATAAAACATCTGCTCCTGCTTCTATTAAGGCAGGTACACGTTCTGCATAGTCTCTTGTATTAATACCTGCACCTATAATATAACGTTTTGAAGCATCTAAAAGTTCATTAGGATTTTCTTTATGAAACTCGTAATCTTTACGGAATACAAAAGAAACAAGTCTTTGCATTTCATCTACAATAGGTAAAGCATTAATTTTATGTTCCCAAATAATATTGTTAGCATCGCTTAATGTAATGCCTTCTTTGGCATAAATCAGCTTTTCAAGTGGTGTCATAAATTCTTTTACCTTTGTAGACATATCTAAACGGCTAATACGATAATCTTTACTTGTTACCATTCCCACTAGCTTACCATTTGAAGTACCATCCTCAGTCACTGCTACGGTTGTGTGTCCTGTTTTTTCTTTTAAGCTTATAATATCTGCCAAGGTTGCTTCTGGACTTACATTCGAATCACTTGCTACAAAGCCAGCTTTATAACTCTTAACACGTCTTACCATATTTGCTTGTTCTTCAATTGTTTGAGAACCATAAATAAAAGAAATACCACCTTCTTTTGCAAGTGCAATCCCCATTGTATCATTAGAAACAGATTGCATAATTGCAGAAACCAGTGGAATATTCATTGAAAGAGCAGGCTCCTCACCTTTCTTAAATTTCACAAGAGGTGTTTTTAAAGATACACTTCCTGGGATGCACTCTTTTGATGAATATCCAGGAACCAATAAATACTCACTAAAAGTATGAGATGGTTCATCATAATAGTATGCCATTGTATTCACTCCTTAAAGTATTTTATCTAAAAGTATATCCTCTTTTTTTATTAAATACAATATTATTTTGTAAAATTTAATATTATTATTTACTATTTTATAATTTTAAATTATAATCTTTACATTATTTGACTTATAGATTTATTCTATTAATATAATTATAATTTATCCTATAGAAAACCTTCTATTCTCAGCTACATATTTAAACACTCTACTCTTAAAGGAGATTTACTTATGAAAAAAGTAATTACAATTAAAAATATTAAATTAGGTAAAGGCACTCCAAAAATCTGTGTGCCCCTTGTAGGAAAAACAAATACTGCACTGACCAAGGAGATTGGCGCATTAAAAGACCTTCAATTTGATCTTGTAGAATGGCGTATGGACTACCATGAAGATGTTCTAGATATAGAAAAAATGAAAGAAACATTAGGTGTAATTAGAAAACATCTCGGGGAAATCCCACTTCTAGCTACCTTTAGAAGCAAAAAAGAAGGCGGTGCATGTGAAGTGAGCATAGCTTATTATACAGCACTTAATAAAGCAATAATTAGTACACATCTCCTAGACCTCATTGATGTAGAACTTTTTACAGGAGATACAATCGTTAAGGAGATTGTAGACTTTGCCCATAGTTTTGATGTAAAAGTTATTATGTCCAATCACGACTTTGATAAAACCCCTCCTAAGGAAGAGATCATTCGTCGCCTTTGCAAAATGCAAGATTTAAATGCTGACCTTCCTAAAATTGCAGTAATGCCTCTAAATACTCATGATGTTTTAACACTTTTATGTGCTACAAATGAAATGTATACCCAATATGCAGATCGCCCAATCATTACTATGTCCATGTCTGGACTTGGCGTCATTAGTAGACTTGCTGGTGAAATATTTGGTAGTGCCCTTACATTTGGTACTGCACAAAAAGCTTCTGCTCCTGGGCAAATACCTGTCTCAGAACTTTCCCAAATCCTTACTATCCTACATAAAAGTAGATAATACAAAAGTAGCCGTAATACTTAATGTATTACGGCTACTTTTGCATTTGGAGGAATAATTAAATGCTATTTTGTATTCTAGCATTTATGCTTCTTGATTATCTGTTACTGCGTTACCTACTGCATTTTCACGAAGGATATTACCTACTGCATTTCCTAGTGCATTTGCATTGTCTCTTACAGCATTGCCTAATGCATTATCATTCACTTCATTACCTAATACATTACCTAATACATTACCTAATGCGTTTCCTAATGCATTGCCTAATGCATTATCTCTTACAGCATTACCTACTAGATTATCCTGAACTGTATTACCTTCGGTGTTTATGCCTATAATGAAGAACTGTACGGTATTGAGTGAGTTAACCAAAGACCTATTAGTAACAGCAATATCTTCTACATTAATGCCCAACGCTGTAAAAATATCTTCTGCTTTAATGCCTAATTTTGCTGCAACGTCTTCTAAGTTAATGCCTGATTTAGTGATAATATCAGAAGCATTGATACTTACTTGTTCATTATTTTCTGGAGCCTTTTTAGATTCTACAACTTTTTCTTTTCTAGGTTTAGAATCTTTTTTTTCATGGTACCTATGTGTATGTCTTGATGTAGATTCATGATGATGCCAATTGCCTTTATTAGAACCTTCACATTTTCCCATATTCATTGCCTCCTAAATAATTTGACTATAACAGATTAGCTTCCTCCACCATCTATCTGTTATAGTACAATATATGCCTGTACGATTAATGTGTGACAAGTTATCTAGTAATTTTCTAATGCAATATCTACACTATAATCTACATTCGTAAAATGGAAACCAAACATTTGATAAAAATCTTCCCAATATCCTTCAATATCTGCAAGCTCACTTAAATTTTCCGTTGTAACTTTTTTCCAATTGGCCATAGTTACTTCTTGTACATCTTCTTGCATCTCATAGTCATCTAAACGAATCATTCCTTTTTCATCTACCTCTACTTTATCCCCATAAAGCTTTTCACGTAACAAACGATCCATTTGTTCAATGCAACCTTCATGTAAACCTTTGTCTTTCATAACCTTATACAATAAAGAAATATATAACGGTACAATAGGAATTGCCGAACTTGCTTGCGTTACTAAAGCTTTATTTACTGAAATATACGCCTTAATCTGCTTATTTGCTAATACTTTTGTAATTTCCAAAGAAGTCTCATATAAGTGCTGTTTTGCCTTTCCAATTGTTCCTTTATAATAAACTGGATAGGTAAGCTCTGGTCCAATATAAGAATAAGCAATGGTTTTACTACCTTCTTCTAATACATCTGCCTCACTTAAAGCGAGCATCCAATCAAGCCAATCTTCCCCCCCCATCACTTTAACCGTATGTGCTTCTTCTTCTTTTGTAGCCGGCTCAATAGTTGCCTGTGTAATTGTATTATTTTTTAAATCTAAATTTTTATTTGTAAAAGGTTTTTCAATTGTCTTTAAAACAGACTTATAAATGCTGCCATCTGCAGCTATACGGCGAGGTGCAGCTAAACTATATATCACAAGATCTACCTTACCTAAGTCTTCTTTTATCAGCTTAATGACTTCTTCTTTAACTGCTCTTGAAAAAGCATCTCCATTAATAGTTTTTGCATAATATCCTTCCTCTTTTGCCATTTCTTCAAAAGCTTGTGTATTATACCAACCTGCTGTAGCTGTACGACGGCTTGTACCTTCTTTTTCAAACATAACCCCTAGCGTTGATGCTCCACTTCCAAAGGCTGCTGCAATACGTGTTGCAAGCCCATAACCAGTTGATGCCCCAATAATAAGTACTTTTTTTGCTCCCTCTATTTTTCCTTTTGTTTTCACATAACTTATTTGGGCCTTTACATTTTCTCTACATCCTATGGGATGTGCTGTCGTACATATATAATCTCTTACTTTAGGTTCAATAATCATTTTTCTACTCCTTTACAAAACATTCTGCTTGATGAAGCAAAAATCTAATTGTTTCATCTTTTGGGACTGTTATTATTTCTTTTCCCTCTAATAAAGCCTTTGCACCTTCTAAGATTATTTCATGACCATATGTCCTTGTTCCTATCTGATCCTCTAATAAATATGTAGGGCCACCAATAGAAAAATGCATATCATCATACTCAGGTTCTATATAAAAGGCTTCCCCCTCATACCTTTTATAATCCTCTTGATAATAAGCAATCAAATAAATAAATGCTAATTGTCTTCTAAGTAATGTAGAAGGTGTGATAAAAAACTCTTGTGGTAAATCCATTTGTGCTAATAAATCATAAAATGCTTGATGATGTTGTACATTTTTAAAAGCAATCACATTTAATCTCCTTTTCGGCTATAATCTACTGGTTACTTCTCACTACATTCAATATTATATCATTTTTTACTACAGTTTTACAAAAATAACAGAAAAGATAAAATATCCATATAATTATTGGAAGTATAACTTACACTATACTCTGAAACTTGCTCCGCATTTGGATAAAAAGAATACTTATACGCATCCTCATGTTTCACAAACTCTATGATAATCTCATAGTTATCTGGCTTCATTAATTTATAATCCCCTAAATTTTCTATACCCTTTTTTACAT
The DNA here is from genome assembly GCA_045612745.1 of Cellulosilyticum sp. Classification (GTDB taxonomy): domain Bacteria; phylum Bacillota; class Clostridia; order Lachnospirales; family Cellulosilyticaceae; genus Cellulosilyticum. The sequence continues at coordinate 4,870 of JAZKZQ010000237.1, forward strand.
TTTTATAAATACGTTCAACTGCTAATTCTGGGTGAATACTTACAATTCCCCCGCCAAATCCCTCTCCTGTCGCTACGGTTTTAATATGACTATCAAATTTCCTTACATTTCTCACAAGCCCACCATCTCCAGTAACAGCAATTACAGGTACTCCCACACTGTGAGCACCATAAGCAAATATTAAAAACTCATCTGCTAACTGACCATTGATATGAATACTTCGCACTTTATCTGGATATAAAGAATGAGATAGCGGACTACCATTAGTCCCCCCTCCACTATGATATCCTATAAAAACTGCTGCATCAAAGCTCTCATCTATCCCCTCTATCATGCTATAAGGATGATTACTCCATCCTGAAATTACTTTAACTTCTTTAGGAAGCATTTCATGAATTAAATTTTTCCCATCTTCATGGGCATCTTTTACTAAAATCTCTTTCACACCGGCTTCTAATAACCCTTTACAAGCCGCACTCACTTCTTTTGTCATTTGCAAACAATACATTTCATAATTGCTACCACCCTTATGTGTCTCTTCCCAGCTTGAAATACCCGTTATTCCTTCAATATCTGCACTAATATATACTTTCA
>JAZKZQ010000238.1:0-8072 GCA_045612745.1 Cellulosilyticum sp.
TATCAACGTAAATTAAAAGAAAATAATGCAATGGATTTTGATGATTTATTAGTAAATACTTATTTATTATTCAAAGACAATATTGAAGCATTAACTTATTATCAAAATAAATTCCATTATATCTTAGTAGACGAGTACCAAGATACAAATGGGGCACAATATCAATTAGTAGAAATGCTTGCAAAGGCACATAATAATCTTTGTGTAGTAGGGGATGATGACCAATCTATTTATGGATGGCGTGGTGCTGATATTAGCAATATCTTAGGATTTGAAAAAGACTTTAAAGATGCAAAGGTTATTAAATTAGAGCAAAACTATCGTTCTACTAAGAATATTCTTGATGCAGCCAATGGTGTAGTTGAACATAATAGAGGTAGAAAGGCGAAAAAGCTTTGGACAGAGAGTCCTGAAGGTGAGATTATTTCTATTGTACCAACTAATAATGAATATCGTGAAGCTGAAACTGTTGCGGCAAATATTGTACGCAGTGTAGAAAATGGGGATAGAAATTTTAAAGATTTTGCGATTTTATACCGTACAAATGCACAATCACGTGTACTGGAGGAAAAATTGATTTCAGCCTCTATTCCATATCGCTTATTAGGTGGTGTACGATTCTATGAACGTAAAGAAATCAAAGACCTTATCGGTTATCTTAAGGTAATTTGTAATCCAAAAGATGATATTGCCCTTAAACGTATTATTAATGTACCAAAACGTGGTATTGGAGCAGCAAGTATTGGAACAATTGGCGAATATGCAGAGCGAAATAATATGGATTTCTTTGAAGCAGCTAAACTTTCAAAAGAAATGGGTATTTTAGGAGCAGGGCCAGCACAGAAGGTAGTAGCATTTACTACACTTATAGAGGAATTAAAAGCTATTGCAGCAGAAAATGATATTAAAGTATTAATAGATGCTATTATTGATAGAACAGAATTTAGAAATCATATTCGTATGACAGAAGGTGAAACGGCCACAGAAAGACTAGAGAATATTGATGAGTTAGTATCTAAAACAGTTCATTATATGGAGACAAGTGAAGATCCAAACCTAGGTGATTTCTTAGAAGAAGTGGCACTTGTAGCAGATGTGGACAACTATGATGAAGAAAGTAACTCAGTTGTACTTATGACTCTTCATAGTGCCAAAGGTCTTGAGTTTCCTGTTGTATTTATGCCAGGTGTAGAAGAGGGTCTATTCCCAAGCTATATGAGCATTACAGAGGGTGATGATAAATTAGAAGAAGAAAGACGTTTATGCTATGTAGGGATTACAAGAGCTAGAGAAAAGTTATTCATTCTTTATGCAGAGCAGCGTACAATGTTTGGGAGAACACAATATAGTGTACCTTCTAGATTTATTAAAGAATTACCAGTAGAAGTAACAAACTTAGGAAGGCTAAATACTAAGCCCAATATATCCAATAATTATGAGAAAAATAATTTTAGTAGACCAGGAACATCACAGAGTTTACTACAAAGAAGAGAAGTGGAAAAACGTACCTTTACAAGTAGTTCACAAACAGGTTTCTTCGAAAAGAAAAGTTTTATAGGCAAACAAGTTGAAAAACCAGTGATTCCAACAATGCGTACGAATACATTTTCACCATTTGGAGCAGTCAAAAAGGCAGAAAACTTACCAACTGCTGTAGCTGATTTTGAAGCAGGAGATGTAGTGCGTCATATTAAATTTGGACAAGGCACAATTAAAGCTGTTGAAAATAAAAATGATGATATCTTTGTAACAATTGCATTTGACAATGGAGATATTAAACAACTTAGTACAAGATTTGCAAAGCTCAAGAAATTATAGCATGAAAAAGGTTCCTAAAAGAAAGTATAAGCTTTTGGGAGCCTTATTTTAAAATTTATAGATATGAAATCTATAGGAATACTTAAAGGTAATAATATAAAGGGAGGTAGAATAATGAGCATAGATAAAATTTCAAGAATGAAAGAGCTTGTAGCATTATTACAAAAAGCTGCATATGCATATGAACAACAAGATACTGAAATCATGAGTAACTATGAGTATGACAAGTTATATGATGAACTTTTAAAATTAGAGGAAGAAACAGGGACAATACTAGCAGGAAGTGTAACACAAAAGGTTGGTTATGAAATATCAAGCAGTTTGCCAAAAGTAACACATCCAAAGAGAATGCTTTCATTAGATAAAACAAAAGAAGTAAGTAAGCTAAAATCCTTTCTAGGAAATCAAGAAGGATTACTTTCTTGGAAGTTAGATGGGCTTACTGTTGTAGCAACTTATGAAGAAGGGAAATTAGTAAGTGCTGTAACAAGAGGAAATGGAACCGTTGGTGAAGAGATTACTAATAACTTTAGAACTTTTAAAAATGTACCGCTTACCATTGATTACAAAGAGAAATTAGTTGTACGTGGTGAAGCTATTATCACATATGAAGACTTCAATAAAATCAATGAAAGCTTAGGAGATAAAGAAGATAAGTATAAAAATCCAAGAAACTTATGTAGTGGTAGTGTAAGACAATTAAACCCAGAAGTTACAGCTAAGAGAAATGTAAGGTTATATGCATTTTCATTAGCAGTAGGAGGACCAAATTTTGAAACAAAATCAGAACAAATAGAATGGCTTCATAACATAGGCTTTCAAGTTGTAGAATACAAAAAAGTAACCCAAGCTAATATAGAAGAAGTAGTACAATATTTTGCTCAGTCAATTGATAAGCAAGAATTTGCATCAGATGGTTTAGTACTTACTTATAATAATAGGCCATATTCAGCATCCTTGGGAGAGACTGCTAAATTCCCTAAAGATTCTATAGCATTTAAATGGCAAGATGAAGTAGTAGAAACACATATCTTAGATATTGAGTGGAACACATCTAGAACAGGTCTTATTAATCCAGTAGCCATATTTGAACCAGTAGAAATTGAAGGCACCACAGTAGAACGCGCTAGTGTACACAATTTAAGTATATTAGAAGATCTTAAACTAGGTACAGGTGATACTGTAAAAGTTTATAAAGCTAATATGATTATTCCGCAAATTTCTGAAAATATTACGCAGAGTAATACTATTGAAATTCCAAAAACTTGTCCAGTATGTGGGGCGCATACAGAGGTTAAGCAAGAAAAAACAGCTAAAACATTAGTATGTACAAATGCAAATTGTAAGGCACAAAGATTACGTGCATTGGTGCATTTTACCACACGTGATGCGATGAATATTGAGGGGCTTTCAGAAGCAACCATTGAAAAGTTTTTAGAAAGAGGCTATTTAAAAGACTTTACATCTTTGTACAAATTGTCAAATTACCAAGCAGATATTATACAAATGGAAGGTTTAGGGCAAAAGTCTTATCAAAAGCTTATTGCTTCTATTGATAAATCGAGAGAAGTAGCTGTAGCAAACTTCATATATGCATTAGGTATTAATGGTGTAGGGCTTGGTACTGCAAAGCTAATCTGTAAACATTTTAATAATGATATAGAAAAGATGATGAAAGCTACAAGTGAAGCTTTAACAGCTATAGATGGTGTAGGGCCAGTCATAGCACAAGCCTTTAATGAGTACTTTAGTATAGAGGAAAACAGACAAATGGTACACAGTCTTGTGAAAGAACTTCAATTTAAAGAAGAAGATTTGGCTGTACCATTAGAGTCACCGATATTAGGTAAAACCTTTGTTGTAACAGGAGATGTACATCATTTTAAAAATAGAAAAGAACTTCAAGCTAAAATTGAATCATTAGGAGGCAAGGTTACAGGCTCAGTAAGTAAAAGTACAAATTATCTCATTAATAATGATAGTGAATCAGCTTCTAGTAAGAATAAGAAAGCAAAAGAATTAAATATTCCTATTTTAACAGAAGAAGAATTTTTAGCATTAATAGAGTCATAAATATTAAGAGTAAAAAATATTAGTTAGATAAAAATATGAAAAATTTAATTTTTTATAAATATAAGTCAAGTTAATTAATTAAATAAAGTAATTGTAAGAAAATTGTAGATAATGTATAATGAAGATAAGTCTGATATTAGTGATAAGTTATAATTAACTTTAAAGTATATATAAAGTAGGAGGTTAAAAAGAATATGGATATTGTGCAAAATGCAATGAAGGCCAAAGAAGCATCTATTGCACTTGCAGCAACAAGTGGAGAAATGAGAGATAATGCATTAAAAGCAATTAGTAAGGCACTTGTTGAACGAGCTGATGAAATTAAAAAAGCAAATGCAATTGATATAGCAAATAGTGAAAAAGAAAATGTGGCTATGCCATTGTTAAAGCGTTTAAAATTTGGAGATGAAAAAATACAAGATGTGGTAGCAGGTATATCAAGCTTGATTTCTCTAGAAAATCCAATTGGAAAAGTACAACTTCAAACAGAATTGGATACTGATTTAATTTTAACAAGAGTAGCATGTCCAATTGGGGTAATTGGTGTAATCTTTGAATCTAGACCAGATGCGCTTGTTCAAATTTCAACATTATGTTTAAAAAGTGGTAATGCTGTTTTACTAAAAGGTGGTAGAGAAGCAAAAGAAACAAATAAAATCTTATTTGAGATCATTAGAGAAGTAAGTGTAGAAGTTGGATTGCCAGAAGGTTGGATAGCATTAATGGAAAGTAGAGAAGATGTAGATGCTATTCTTAAATTAGACAAATATATTGATTTACTTATTCCCCGTGGATCAAATGCTTTTGTGGGATATATTATGAATAATTCAACTATCCCAGTAATGGGGCATGCTGATGGAATTTGTCATACCTATGTAGATCAAGCGGCAGATTTAGATTTAGCAGTAAAAGTTGTTGTTGATTCAAAAACACAATATGTAGTTGTTTGTAATGCATTAGAAACATTACTTGTCCATGAGAATGTAGCCAAAGATTATTTACCTAAACTAAAAGCAGCATTAGAAGCTAAAAATGTACTCATTAAAGGTTGTGAAAAGACAAAAGCTATTATTGATGTAGAACTAGCTACAGAGGAAGATTGGCAAACAGAATACTTAGACTATATTCTTTCAATTAAAGTAGTAAGTAATATTGATGAGGCTATTACTCATATTAATACATTTGGTTCAGGTCATACTGATTGTATCATTACAAAAGATGAAGCAGCAGCGGATAAATTTATGACTTTAGTCGATTCAGGAAATGTATTCTTAAATGTATCTACCCGTTTTAGCGATGGTTTTAAATATGGTTTTGGAGCTGAAGTTGGTATTAGTACATCAAAAATTCATGCAAGAGGGCCAGTAGGGCTAGAGGGACTACTGATCTATAAATACAAACTCCGTGGTAATGGTCAGATAGTAGCTGATTATGCTGAAGGAAGAAGTCATTTTACCCATAAACGTTTAATCTAGACTCAATTAGGGGATAACTTTAGGGAAAGCTAGATATAAACATATAGGGGGTATACATGACTTGCAATAAATGTGAGAGCAGAGTGGTTAGTAATGCAGATTGTATATGTTTAAGTAATAATAAAATAATGTTCTTAAAGAAAACATGGAAAGCAAGTATACTAGCTATTTTAATCAACGGAATCTTAATACTAAGTTCTTATAATTATGTACAGTATCTAGCATATAAAAAGAATATACAAATTATAAAGCTAGAAAATTATAAGAATGAAGAAACTGACATAAAACAAACAAATACACAATTTTAAAATATAAATAGGAATATATGTAGAATAAGATATTATCTGCATAAAAAGGATTCGAGACTAAGTATCTCGAATCCTTTTTATTATGCTTTACTTTTTTCATAACGCATATATAAGAAGAGAGCAATGATAGCAAATAAAAGAGGTCCTCCCCCAGATAAGGCTGTATTAAGATAATTACCAGATGTAAGAGCAGGCTCAATAATAGAAAAGATGTTGGCAAGGCCTACTGCTAAGGTTACAACAACTGTTGCAAAAATAGCAAAACCATTGGTTTTGTAAACTACAAAAGGTCTACGAATAGAACGATTTTTCTTAAAGATAGGAAATGCTATGGCTAAAAACATATATGGAATAGTCATAGCTACATTTGTCATTGTAACAAGCATATCAAAGAAATCAGAAGCATTATTTCCACCAAAAGAAACAAGTAATATAATAATCGAAACAATAATACACTGTAAGTACATGGCATATACAGGCATGTTATTTTTTAACACAGTCCATTTTTTAGGCCAAAGTCCCTTTGGTGTACCTTCGATAAGTTGTTTAAGAGGTGAATAGATTAGTGTAAAATAAGCACCTGTTAAGGCTAAGAACATCGCCAGTCCTGAAAGACGTGCTAGGGCAGAACCAACACCAAGTGCAACATTATTACTTACATTAAAGGCACGAGCTAGTTCAAACCCTAGATTTTGCATAACGATATAGGTAACATTAGCAGTATTTACAGTATCTGCAGAAAGAACACTATTCCAGTTAATGAATGTACCAATAACAAATATACCTAAAGAATATCCTATAGAAATAATAACAGCAGCTATACTAACACCTTTAGGGAAGGTAACTTCAGGTTTATTTGTTTGGTCTACAAGTCCCCCGATAGCTTCTATGCCACCATAAGCAAAAATTGCATAGGTAAAAAATGAGAGAATAGCTAATGGCGTTTGATACTTAGGATTTGGTGAATGTGTTAAATTGCTTGCAAGAGATACAATAGGCTCTGCAAATTGTCCTTTATTAAGTGCAAGTGTAATAAAGCCACCTAAAATTAAAACAATATTAAGTATAGAGATAGCTGACCCGCCCACAGAAGTAACTTTTGTAATCCAACTAATACCTCTAGAAGATACAAAGGTTACTAAAATAACCCAAAGTACACCTAGAATACCAATAATTTGTGTGCTATTTAAAAAACCTAGAGAAAGCTCACTTGTACGGTCACTCCCAAAAATTGCATTAGATAAAGGAATCCAGATACTAGAGGATACACTAACCTGCCATATAAGATAGGAAGCGTACCACATAAATGTACCGATGAAAGCATATTTTGGACCCACAGAACGCTCCATCCATGAAAAAATACCACCTTTTTCTTCTTTGAAAGCAGCACCATATTCAGCCATCATAAAAGCATATGGAATAAAGAATGTGATAGCACCTAGAATATACCAAGGAATTGCAGCATATCCCATTAGAAAGAAAGCTCTAGGCATATTAGCAAAACCGTATACAGATGTGAAAATCATGAGTACAAGTGATGAAAGCGTAAGTTTTTTCGTCGTTTGATCTGTCATAATAAACCTCCTAAAAAGAATCTCTAGTTAGAATGTGCAATATGAGGAAAAAAATTCTTTTTATAGTAAAAATCTTATTGACAAAAATAGATTAGCAAGTTATTATAAATGTAGACAACGGATAATAATTATTAATTAGAAAAGATTATTTCCAAAGTACACTAGATAATAGATAAAAGATAATAGATAAAAATAATTAAATAAAAATAAATGGAGGGTATGATTATGAAAAAATATGTATGTACAGTTTGTGGATTCGTGTTCGAGGGAGAAATTGCTCCAGAAAAATGTCCAACATGTGGTGTTGGAGCTGAAAAATTCAGCATTATAGCTGAAGGACAAAGAGAATGGGCGTGCGAACATTCAGTTGGTGTAGCTCAAGGAGCAAGAGAAGATATTATTGCTGATTTAAGAGCAAACTTCGAAGGAGAATGCTGCGAAGTAGGAATGTACCTTGCAATGGCTAGAGTTGCACACAGAGAAGGATATCCTGAAATTGGATTATACTGGGAAAAAGCTGCATATGAAGAAGCAGAACATGCTTCTAAATTCGCTGAATTATTAGGTGAAGTAGTTACTTCTTCAACAAAGAAAAACTTAGAAATGAGAGTAGAAGCTGAAAACGGTGCTACAGCTGGTAAATTTGATTTAGCTAAGAGAGCTAAAGAATTAAACTTAGATGCAATCCATGACACAGTTCATGAAATGGCTAAAGATGAAGCACGTCACGGTAAAGCTTTCGAAGGTTTATTAAATAGATACTTTGGTAAATAATTAATAAGTTATTGATAGAGATAAAGGGAAAATAGGTAAAATCATTTGTG